>JAVBRW010000420.1:0-3434 GCA_031547475.1 Planctomycetota bacterium | reverse complement strand
GCCATGCCTGATCCGTTCGAACGCTTTTGGGGCGAGGAAATCATGGCGCAGGCCCTGACCGATGTCCGCGCCACCATGGATCAGTATGTGGCCGATCACATCTACGAGGGAAAAACCGCGACCATGGGCCCGGGATCGCTGCCGGAATGGCCCATAGGCCAGCAGGTGCCGTTGTTCCGCCTCATGCGCGAGGCGGCCGAACACTGCGGCGTGATTCTGACCGACACCATGCTCATGCTTCCCAACAAAAGCGTGTCCGGCGTCCGTTTCCCCAACGAACACGGCTATGTCAACTGCCGCCTGTGCCCGAAGGATCGCTGCCCGAACCGGAGGGCGAAGTACGAGCCGGAGCTGGCGAGGATGTGAGTTCCCTCTCCAGCCTGACATATTCTCCCGTGCGCAAAAAATAGATTCCCGTTTCCTCCACTTGTTCTCCCGTGATCTCCCGCCACGCTTCGGCGTAGTTGGCAAGCTGCCCTGCATGACGCTGGGCGGCGTGGGCGCGATCGGCGCCGGGCTCGAGATGGTCGGATTTGTAATCGACAATGACCCAGCCCGACGCTTCGCGGAACACCAGATCGATAACGCCCCGCTCCACCGTTTCCAACCCAGCCGATATGCGCCGGCGCGTGTACGGCGCTTCGCGGAACATTTTATTCGATTGAATGGCGCGTTGCCAAATGGACGAGCGCCAGACCGATTCCGCCATGAGGGAAATCTCCTCCGTCATGGCGACAGGCAGTTCGTAATCCCGCAACAGTTCTGCGGCGGCGGCGCGGAGCGTTTCGCCCCGGCGGGGAAATTCCAGCAAACTATGGAGCGTTTCGCCTAGGCGGAGCGCTTCGTCCGGCGACAAATCGCTTGCGCCTTCCCCCGCGCCCATGCGCCAGTCCTGCTCCGGCTTGGCGCGGGCCGTCCGGTAGGTGGGCGCAAGAACGCGTTCGATCCGCGCCTGGCGGCCGGCGGCGAAGCGGGCGGGGAGGCCGGCGTCGAACGCTTCGGCGGCGGGCGCGGGCGGGGCGGTTATCGTCCCTTCCGGTTCGGGCAGCGCGCCGACGATGGTGTGGCCGGGCGTGTATTCGGGCAGGAAACGGCTTTGCCAGGTTTTGTCCGACTGGTGGACCGATACGACGAGGGCGGCGCCGGCGCGGGTGGCGGCGACATAGTTGAGGCGGATTTTTTCCGCCGCCAAAAACACCTGCTCCTCCTCCGCCATCGGCTCCCAGCCGAACGGCTGGGTGAGCGGCCGCTCGCGGAATTCGCCGCAGCGGATGGCCAGCCCGCCGGTGACGGCGCCGCCGTCGCGGCGGATGGCGAACGAGGGCGGGAACGCCCTGACGCCCCGCGTGCAGGCAAGAAACACCACCGGCGCTTCCAGCCCCTTGGTCTTGTGCAAATTCATGACGCGGACGGCGTCGGCCTGGCGCGGGCGGGCGGGCAGGGTGTCTTCCTCGTGGTTGTCCATGAGCCACGCCAGCCGCTCGGCCAGCTTGCCGGCGGTGGGAATGGTTTCGCTTTCGAGCAGCTCGCAAGCGGCGGCCAGCGCGCCGGCGGCGGTGGCGGGATCGTCTCCGAGGCAACTGTGCGCCCACAGGCCGAGATCGTCGGCGATCATTTCGAACGCCCGGACCGGCTGATGGCGGCGGAACAGGCGGAAATGTTCGGCCAGGCGGCGGAGAATGTCCGGCAGGGGCGAGCCGCCGACTTCGGGCGGCGCGGCGAGAAAGGAGAATTCGCCGCCCGCGCGTTTCCATCGGTACAGGTCGGCGTCCGATACGCCGAACAGGCCGCTCCGCAGCAGCGCGGCGAGAAGGACGGGGTTGTCCGGCTCGGCCAGGGCGCGGAGGTGGCAGAGCGCCAGCCCGAGAATGCGGGAGTCCCGGAGCGTGCCGCCGCTGGACACGATGCACGGCAGGGCGAGGCGGCGGAGCGCGTCGGCGTAGAGGCCGGACGAGGCTTTTTTGTAGGTGACGATGAGAAAATCGCCCGGCCGCGCCGGCTTCGCTCCGCCGTTCCGATCGGGCAGGGAAAGTCCGGTATCGACGGCGTGGCGGATGAAACGGGCGATGCGGACCGCTTCGTCCAGGAACACTTCGGCATCGCCGATGCCGGCCTTTTTGTCCACCTTCAGCGTTTCGAGCGCGAATACGCCGCTGAAACAACCGGCCGGAGCGGCCAGCGCGGGTTCGAGCGGAATATAGGCGGGACCGTATTTCGATTCCTCTCCGCCGAACCGGCCGGAAGCGATGGCCGCCTCGGCGCCGGCTCCGCCATCGGAAGCGCGGGGGCCGAAGGTCCGGTTCACCCATTCGATAATTGCGGGCTGGCTGCGGAAGTTGGCGGACAGATCGAGAAGGCGGCCGCCGTTTTTCGCGATCAAATCTTTCACTTCCTGGTAGACGACGATGTCGGCGCGGCGGAAACGGTAGATGGATTGTTTCGGATCGCCGACGATGAACAGCGAGCCGGGACGCGGCCGGGTACGCCGCCAGTCCGCTGTTTCGGCATTGTCCGCCGCGAGCAGAAACATGATCTCGGCCTGGACGGGATCGGTGTCCTGCACTTCGTCCACCAGCAGCCTGGCATAGCGTTCGGCCAAATCGGCCCGCACGGCCGGGAAATCGCGGAGCATGCGGGCGGCGATCATCAACAAGTCCTGGAAATTCAGGACCAATTGCTCGCGGCGCAAACGATCGTACACTTCCCGCGCCCCGGCGAACGCGGCAAGGGCGGCGTGGTATATGCCGGCGAGGCAACCGTGGCGGAACGGCTTGACGGTCCGCTCGTAAAACAAGGCGTATTGATCGGCCAAATCCTTGACCGCGTCCTTGTCGAGGCCGAGGGGCGCCCATTGTTTTTGGATGGTTTTCGGATGTTCCCGGAACAAGCCGGACAAGCGGTAGGCGTCGGCAAGGCCGATGGGGCGGGCGAGGCGCCGGAGACGGCGCTCCAGCACCTGGAACAAGGGGATAAGCTGATCGTTGCCGGCCTCGGCGTCGGCGAGCGTGGCGGCGGGAACGGCAAGCGCGGCGTGGAACTGCTCCACCCCGCGGACAAAGGCGGACGGGTCGATGTCTTGGGGATCGGGGCGGGCGCCGGGCCAGGCGGCGACGTCGGGGTATTCGGAAAAGGTGACGAAACCTTCCTCCAGCTCGGCCTGATCGACGCCGAAGATTTCGAACACGGAATAGAGATCGCGGTGGGCGCCCCGGCGCATTTCGGCGGCGAATTCGGCCCAGGCGCGGCGGCGCAGCAGTTCGTCCGCGCTGTCGTCGAGTTCGCTGAAATCGGGGCCGACGCCCGCCTCCACCGGGCGCTCGCGAATAATTCGAGCGCAGAAGGAATGGATGGTGCCGATGTGGCACTCGGGCAACGCGGCGGCGGCGGCCTGGAGGTTTTGGCGTTCGTCCGGATCGAGATCGCCGGCGTCGGCA
>JAVBRW010000222.1:0-4503 GCA_031547475.1 Planctomycetota bacterium | reverse complement strand
AGACGCGTCTCCGCACCGAATGCGCCGCGCACACCTGAAACGTCATCCCGGCGGGATAAACGATCGCTGCAGCCCGAGCGGGAAGTTCTGCCGGGATGACTCGGGATTGACCTGGACGGCAAGGAACCCAAAGAACTTTAGAAATCGCGGAATCAATTCTTGATTCGTCTTCCCCCTCTCCCCTACATCAACGGTTTAATGTGCCGGAAACTCTCGACCAGCGCGGTGTCCTGATCCGGCCACTGGAAAACTTCCACGCTCATGTAGCCGTCGTAGCCGATGCCGCGGAGAGCGTTGATGAACGCCTTGAAATCGATCTTGCAGTTGCCGGGATACTTGCGGTTGCTGTCGGTCAGGTGGACGTAGCTGGCGAATTCGCGGGCGTCGACAATGCTCCGGAGCGGATCCTTGTCGTCGATGAACATGTGGTTCGAATCGATCATCAGCTTCAGGTTGGGACGTCCGAGTTCGCGGGCGACGGCGACGCCCTCCTGCGTCGTGTTGATGAAATTCATGGCCAGGCTGTTGACCGGTTCGAGGGCGACCAGGACGTTCTTCGGCGCCGCGTAGTCGCAGACCTCGGCCAGGCCGTCCAGGGAACGCTTGCGGCACAGTTCGGGGGGAATTCCGTGGAGCAGGGCGCCGCGCGACCGGCCGACGTTTATCTGCCCGCCCACCACCTCGGCCGCGTCGACGGCGGCCTTGACCCGGCGGATTGCCTCGTTCCGCACCGAGTCGTCCGGGCTCGAGAAAAAGACCTTCCCTTGGCCGAACACTTCGCCCGTGCACACCATCGGAATGTCGAGGCCGTATTCCTTCGCCAGCCGCAACACCCATTTCGCATCGAATTTGGACGGATCGGCGACCATCAGCTCGGCTCCGTCGTAGCCGACTTCTTTCAGCCGGCGGAACGATGCCGCCAAATCGCCCTGGTAGGCGGTGACCGACGGCAGCGGCTCGACTTCGGGCGTGCTTACCTGATAGGCTAGTTTCATTCGTTTTCCTTTCGGTGCGGGGATTTTGGGATTTAAGATTGCAGATTGTAGATTTAAGAATTATTTTCCGCATCCACGCTTCTATCGGGAATAAATCTTAAATCTACAATCTACAATCTTAAATCGCCAACAGCATTGCGTATAGAGAAAACGTTACTTCTTCCGCGCCAGCGCCTTTTCCACCGACGCGGCGATGCCCTTGCCGTCCAGGCCGTACTTGGTCAGGACCTGTTCGTAGGGGCCGGTCTCGGCGTAGCGATCCTGGAGGCCGACGAATTCGACCACCGGCTTCTTGATGCCGTCGGTCCGCGTCAGCAATTCCGACACGGCGCCGCCCAGGCCGCCGGCGACCAGGTGCTCCTCGGCCGTGATCAGGCAGCCGGTTTCGGCGGCCTTCTTCAGGACGAGATCGTTGTCCAGCGGCTTGATGGTGAACATGTCGACGACGCCGGCCTTGATGCCCTTGGCGGCCAGCAATTCCGACGCCTGCACGGCCTTCCCCACCATGACGCCGGTGGCGATGATGGTGGCGTCCGAGCCTTCGCGGACGACCACGCCCTTGCCGATTTCGAACTTGGTGTCGGGCTTGTGGACGTCCGGGACGGCGTCGCGGGTGACGCGGATGTACATGGGGCCGTTGTGCTGGATGGCGGCCTTGACCATCCAGTCGACGATGGCGTTGTCGCTGGCGACCATGACGGTGAAGTTCGGCAGCGTGCGGAAAATGGTCAAGTCCTCGATGGCGTGGTGCGACGGGCCGTCGTAGGAGTCGGACATGCCGCCGTAGGCGGCGACCAGCTTGGCGTTGAGGTTCGTGTAGGAGATGAGGGCGCGGGAGGCGCACAGCCCGAGGGTGCTGAAGAAGATGGCGAAGGTGTTGGCGAACGCTATCTTGCCGGCCGAGGCCATGCCGGCCGCCATGGCGGTCATGCACGATTCGGCGATGCCGACGTTGAAGAAACGGTCGGGATGCTTGGCGCCGAAATAGCAGGATTTCGAAGAGGCGGAAACGTCGGCGTCCAGGACGACCACGTCCGGGTTGGGGCCGGCGTACTTCAACAATGCTTCACCATAGGCGTCGCGGAGTGCTTTTGTCTGCATGGTCAGGCTCCCAGTTCTTTCAAGGCTTGATCGCGTTCTTGGTCATTGACGTTTTTCCCGTGCCAGGCGCTCTTGCCTTCCATGAAGGAGACGCCCTTCCCCTTGACCGTATGGGCGATGATGCTGCTGGTCACGCCCTTGGTCGCCTTCGCCTTGTCGATGGCGTCGCAGACGGCGGCGATGTCGTGGCCGTCGCACTCGATGACATTCAGGCCGAAGGCGGAGAATTTCTTCGCCATGTCGAGGCCGGGCATGATCTCGTCGGTCGGGCCGTCGAGCTGGACGCCGTTCTTGTCCATGATGAAGGTGAGGTTGTCGAGCTTGAACTTGTTGGCGGCCTGGCAGGCTTCCCAAACCACGCCCTCGTTCGACTCGCCGTCGCCCATGAGGGCGTAGACGCGCGCGGGGCTCTTGGACAGGCGGAGCGCCGCCGCCAGGCCGACCGAGGCGCCGATGGCGATGCCGAGGGGGCCGGAGGTCATTTCGACGCCGGGGCAGTCCAGCGGGTTCGGGTGGCCCTGGAGGCGCGAGTTGAGCTGGCGGAACGTCTTCAGCTCCTCGGGCGGGAAAAAGCCCTTGGCCGCCATGACGGTGTAGAGCATGGGGCCGGAATGGCCTTTCGAAATGACGATGCGGTCGCGATCCTCGCAGCGCGGATTCTTCGGATCGACGTTCGCCTTTTCAAAATACAGCGCGGTCAGGATCTCGCACGCCGAAAGCGACCCGCCGGGATGGCCGGTCTGGACGGCGTGGACGGTCTTGATCATGTCCACCCTGAATTTGCGGCACATTTCGTCCAATTGTTTCTTGCGTTCCTGTGTCAGTCCCATCTCCATAGTCTCCTTGTCTGGCCGTGGGATTGCCGGCGAAAAACCACCTGTTTCGAATGTCCAAGACAGTATGTAAAGTCGATTGCAAAGATATGATGATTAATCGGGAAGATTCGGCGGCACGGACGAGCAGGCCGCCCCCGGAACAGAAAACGCCGCTGGGCGGTCATTCCGCAAGGCCTCTGTCATCATATCCCGAAAAAAAACCTTCGTCAAATACCAATTGGCAAAATCATCATATCTTTTTGCCCGGCCATCGATCGGGGCCGGCGCCTCCGCTCCGGTAAATTTTCCGAAAACAGGTGTTTTGTCTCGATAAATCGAGAGTTTGTCTTTATTTTCGCATTTCGCCGCGACCTTGTTTTTTCTCGCTTTTTCGTCGGATTTCACAAGTCATCTGATGATTTTGCATAATTTGTCGTTGACTAACCGATGAACGTGCCTTATCATGGGAGTATCGATTCTCCCATGCATCACTGGCGACACCGGATTCCGGTCCCCCTTGTTCTCGAGCGCACTGCCAGCCAATGCCAGTCTTGTCGTATCGTATTGCCTGTATGCGCCGCCGGTTTCCCGCATGCTTTCATATCGCCTATCGGAACAGACATGTTCAAGCGAGAGAAAAAATCCGTTCGTTCCCTCCCCGCCGGCGTTCTCGACGTTGCCCGGACGCTTTCCGCGCGCGGCGGCCCCGCGCCGGTCGCGGATCGGGAACCGCTCCCCGCGCCCATCGCCCCCAAGGCGAAGGACCCGACGCCGAGCGACAAGGTGTACAATTTCATCCTGGACAAGCTCCTCTCCCGCCAGTGGCCGGTGAAGTGCAAGATCATGACGGAGAACGAGCTGAGCGCCGAACTCAAGGTCAGCCGCGTCGCCGTCCGCGAGGCGGTGGAGCGCCTGTGCGCCCTTGGCCTCCTGATCAAGCGCCAGGGCGCCGGCACCTTCGTGTCCGAGCCGCACGTCGATCAGGCGGTCAAGTCGCTGTTCCCCATGCTTTCCAACAACGAAATGGATGTCCGCCAGATTCTCGAGTTCCGCCGCTATTTCGAATACGGCAACGTCATTTTGTTCATGAAATACCACGACCCGGCCGATGTCCAGGCGCTGGAGGACAACTACCAGACCATGATTTCCCTCGGTCCGAACGAGGCGGAGCGGAGCAGTATGCTGGATTTCGATTTCCACCAGCTTCTCGCGCGCGGGACCAAGAACCAGTTCGTCGCCAAGATTTCCGACATCCTCGTCGAGATAATGCGTTCCCATCACGGCGTCATGTACTACACCACCGTCACCCAGGGGAACGCCATCATCTACCACAACGAAATCATCCGCGCCATCCGGAACGGCGACGGCGACGTCGCCGCCATGCTGATGCTCAGGCACATCGACATCGCCATCGAATGCCTCGATACCAGTTGGATGGCGGCGGAATACAGGCGGAACATGAAGAAGCAGGGAGTGTGAATGATTTAAGATTGTAGATTGCAGATTTAAGATTTATTCCCGCGTTCACGCTTCCATCGGGAATAAATCTTAAATCTGCAATCTACAATCTTAAATTTTCCTATCGGGTTTTT
>JAVBRW010000401.1:0-6294 GCA_031547475.1 Planctomycetota bacterium | reverse complement strand
ACCATGGATCGACGCGCTTGCGGTACTCTCCTACCATTCGTTGCTTGGCGCATTCCCGTACGGCATCACCCCAGTCCACTCCGCTTGGCTGCGCCCGCGCTGCGGAAACGCGTACGGATCCGGGTTCGGCGGCGGCGGCTGATCCGGGCCGCCGGTGAACAGCGAGCGCCCGTTGCCGCGAGCGCCGCCGGTTGAAGCCGGCGTCTTTTTCCCGCCGTCGCTTTCCTTCCGCCCGTAGAACGAATAATTGTCCGTCGCCCGTTCCGGATAGGACACGGCCGTTTTGGGCTGCGCCTTTCCGGGGCGCGCATTCGCCGACGGCGCCGCCATGGTCGAGCATTGGCCGTCGGTTTGCCCGGCGGGAATTGGCTTGACCCCGGTGCTGTTCAAATCGGCCGGAAGCGAAAACAGCGAGCGTCCGTCGTCGCGGCCCGGGTTCATGGCGTTGCCGCCGTAGGGCAGCGACTGCGGCGTCGGAATGGCGGTTATGCGCTGGGCCGGCATGAGGTCGAGTATGCCCTGCCGCTCGCGGGCGTCGAGCTGTTCGAGATAGCCCCGCGCCCATTTCTGCCAGGTGTCCAGGGACACTTTCTGGTAGGTGTAGTTCTGGTAGCGGCGCATCGCCTTGGCTTTGTCCTTGTCGGCCGACCAGTGGATCAGATCGCTGTTCGGGGTGGGGGAGTGGAGTTCGAGAATTTTCAGCCAATAGGCGCGGGCGCCGTCCCGATCCATATTGACGTAATAGCAGATCTCGCCGAGCCGGTAATAGCTGGGCGCGCGCTCGGACAGGCGCCAGTCCTCCGCCGCCTTGTCGAGCGCCTGGCCGTACCAGGCGACGGCCTGATCGATCAGGCCCTTCGCCTTGAGGCGATCCTCCGACGATTTCGCCCGGCCCAGGAGCGCCATGCCTTCGGCCTGGTAGGTTTCGCCCATCAGGTGCATGAGATCGATGCGATCCGGCGCTTTCGCGCGGGTCTGCTCCACCACTTCCCTGGCCGACTTGTAGGCGCCGAGAGCGGTGTAGGCGAGGCCGATGTCGGCCCAGGCGTTGATGAAATCGGGATCCTCCTTGACCGACAGCCAGTAGTATTGGAGCGCGTCGGCCGGCTTGTCCTGCCGCATGAGGTTCAGCGCCATGAGGTAGTAGAGCCAGGAGCGGTTCGTCTCCGGCTGCGCCTCCACCATCACCGGTTCCATGATGACGGGCGGCTCGACTTTTTCCTGCTGCATGACCGCGGCCGGACGCGGCGCTTCGGGCGCCGCCAGCGGCGGGAGTTCGGGCGGCACGACGGCGGCCGGGCGGATCTCGATGGTGCGGAGCGACCGGCCTGCGTTGCCGGCCCGGTCGATTGCCGCCACCCGCACGACGGCGGGAAGGGCGCGATCCGGGATGGTCCACGGCAGATCGCCGACGGCGGGAAGATCGCGCTGGATGGGGAGCCAGCTTTTGCCGCCGTCCGAGGTGTAGGAAAGGGCGGCAGGCTTGTCGGCCAGGTTTTCGTCCTCCGCCGACCAGGCCAGCACCACCCGGTCGCCCGGATTGGCGGCGAAGCCTTCCTCCGGCGTGACCAGTTCGGCGACGGGCGGCAGGGTGTCGACCACCACCACCGCCTGCGGAGGCGAATCGGGGCGGGGCGGTTCGAGCACTTTGCCGTTGACCACCGGCCGGCTGGTGAACTGGTAGGCGCCGTCCTTTTCCACCCGAACCTCCCGGGTGAAGCGGATGTCGCCGTTGGCGAGCGTCTGCTTTTTCCCTTCCCCGAGTTCGAGCCATTCCTTTTCGCCGGCGGCGCGCTGGTAAAGTATGGAATTGTCGGCCAGCCTGCTGTCTTCGTCCACCGGCGCCACCGAGACGATGAAGGCGGGGACGGCAACATACATCCGTATCTCCGCCGCCATGGCCTGCGTAAAACATATTAATACCGCCAGCAGCGGCATGGATTTCGCAATCGGGCGCCTCGTCCGCATATTCGGACTCCTCTGTCTTTGAAACGGCATATACCGTTCTTATCGACCATCCGGGCCTTCCGCTTTGCCGCGCGAAAATAAAATTGCTTGTCTATACAAAGGAAATTGATAAAATGTCCGGTTTACCCGGCGTTCAAGCGATTGAACGCCGGCTTGTTATTTGCCATTTGGCGCGTACCTTCATGGTCATGATAGGAAACAAGGTCATGTATTACCTCGGCATAGATATTGGCAGCCTTTTTGTGGGCGTCTCCCTGATTGACGAAAACCGGACGGTGATTACATCGTCTTATGAACGCCATCGCGGCGATCCCGCCGCCACCGCCAGGCGGATTTTGCAGGAATATCCCCTCGACTTGATCGACAATGTCGTGCGCACCGGCGCCGGCGGCGGCGCCATCGAAATGATTGGCGGCGATTTCATCGACCCGGTCGTGGCCGGGGTCGAAGGGGTCCGATCGCTCGTGCCGGACGCGCGGAACATTGTCCAGATCGGCGGCGGATCGTTCAGCCTGACCCGCATGGCCGACGACGGCAGTTTCCAGAGAAGTTCCATCAACAGCGCCTGCGCTTCCGGCACCGGCGCCTTTCTCGATCAACAGTCGCTCCGCCTTCAGGTCCAGCCCACCGAATTGGCCGAACGCGCCATGAGCTACGGCAAACGGCCGCCGGCCGTCGCCACCCGCTGCGCCGTATTCGCGAAGTCCGACATGATCCATCTCCAGCAGGAAGGCTTCACCGTCGACGCCATCGCCGCCGGCCTGTGCGTCGGCCTCGGCAATTCCACCGTCGACGGCCTCCTGGGCGGCCGGGCGCTGTCGGGGAAAACCGCCGTCATCGGCGGCGTCGCCATCAACTCGGTGGTCGCCGGCGCGGTGCGGGACAAGCTCGGGGTCGAGGTGGTCGTGCCGGACAAGCCGAACCTGGTCGGGGCCTTCGGCGCCGCCACCGTGGCGCACCGCCGATCGGTCGAAAATCCGGATTCCGTGCATTTCGATTTCGCCCCGCTCATGAACGGTTCGCAACTGTCCGCCGGCGACAAGTCGCAGGACGTGCTCCGCCCGCCCCTGGATCTCAAGCTGTCCTCCTATCCCGATTTCACCTGGCACGATCACTGGGTCAACGCCGACGGTTCGGAAATCGCCATCATCGAGCCGCGGAGCGGGACGGTGACGGTGGCCTTCGGCATCGATATCGGTTCGACCTCGACCAAGGCGGTGTTCCTCGACACCGACCGCAAGGTGGTCGGCTGGATTTACCGGAAAACGGCCGGCAATCCCATCCGCGCCGTGCAGCTTTTGATGAAGGCGGCGCGCGAATTGGAGGCGAAGGGCGGGTTCGAGTTCGACATCAAGGGGGTGGGCACCACCGGTTCCGGGCGGAAAATGATCGGCGCCCTTATCGGTGCCGATCTCGCCACCAACGAAATCACAGCCCACGCCACCGCCGCCGTGTTCATCGATCCCGAGACCGACACCATTATCGAGCTGGGCGGCCAGGACGCCAAGTTCACCCAGTTGCAGAACGGCATGGTCTACAATTCGATCATGAACTATGTCTGCGCCGCCGGCACCGGATCGTTCATCGAGGAACAGTCGCTGAAGCTGGGGATTCCCCTCACCGACTATGCCGACCGCGCCATGGGGAAGCCGTGCCCGCTGACGTCCGACCGCTGCACCGTCTATATGGAGCGCGATCTCGATCTCCTGCTGGCCCGGGGCTGGCACAAGGATCAGGTGGCCGCCGCCGTCCTCCATTCGGTCCGCGACAATTACCTGAACAAGGTGGTGGGCGGCCTGCTGATCGGCGATCACGTCTATTTCCAGGGCGCCACCGCCCGCAACAAGGCGCTGGTCGCCGCGTTCGAGGTCGAGCTGGGGAAGGAAATCAAGGTCAGCCCCTACTGCCACCTCACCGGCGCGCTCGGCATGTGCATACTGGTGGACGAACGTCTGCCCATGGACAAGCGTTCGCTCAAGTTCAAGGGGCTCAAATTCGCCGACGCCGAGGTGGTGGTCGATTACGAATTGTGTGAGATGTGCCACAACAACTGCAACCTGTCCCTCATCAAGACGGACGAAGGCACGCTGGCCTGGGGCCTCAAGTGCGGCCGCGACTACGGCGACAAAAAGGTGAAGGTGAAGAAAAACCCCGGCTTCGACTGGTGGCGGAACCGGCAGAACGCCTGGCTCAGCATGGATGCGGCGAAAAAGCCGGAAAGCGCGGTCAAAGGGAAAATCGGCCTGTTGCAGTCCCTTTCCACCTACGGCTATTACCCGTTCTGGAAAAAGTTCATCGAAACGATCGGCTACCAGCCCGTCCTGTCCGCCCGCACCAGCGACAAGACCATGCACGACGGCACCGAAATCGTCTCGGCCGAATACTGCGCGCCGGTGGTCGCCAGCCACGGCCACGCGGTGGAAATGCTGGCCAAGGGGAAGGTCGACTGGCTGCTGGTGCCGCATATGCTCCGGGAACCGTCGCCCTCCGGCTTCACCGACGCCCATTTCTGCTGCTATGTCCAGGCCCATCCCGGCGTGCTCAAGGCGGCGGCCGGCCTGTCGGGGAAGGACAGGCTCCTCAGCCCCATCGTCCTCCTGAACCGCCCGGACGAGGAGATCGCCCGCTCGCTGGCCGAAGGCCTCCGCCCGCTCGGAATCGGCGAACAGGAAGCGCTGAACGCGTTCCGCGCCGGCCGCGAAGCGCTCAAGCAGTTCAACGCCAAGTCGCTGGCCTACGGCAAAGAGGCGCTCGACTGGGTGGAAAAGAACAACGGCCTCGGCCTCGTGTGCATCGGCCGTCCCTACAACACGCTGGACTCCGGCCTGACCCTCGATTTGCCCCGGAAGATGGCGGCGTTCGGCTATCCGGTGTTTTACCAGGACATGCTCCCGTACGACGTGCGGTCCATTCTGCCCGAGTTTTCCAACATGTACTGGCATTACGGCCAGAAGATTCTCGCCACCGCCGATTATGTCGCCAAACATCCCCGGCTGTTCGGCGTCTATTTCACCAATTTCATGTGCGGCCCGGACAGCTATATCATGACCTATTTCAAGGAAATCATGAACCGGATCGGCAAGCCGTACCTGTGCCTCCAGTTCGACGGCCACGGCGCCGACGCCGGCTACCTGACCCGCGTCGAGGCGGCGCTGGAAAGCTTCCACACCTGGTCGAAGATTCCCCGGCCGGAAATGGTGGATACGGCGGATTGATACTGCTACCATGAAGCCATGCGCGGCACCGGCTCGCGCATGGCTGAAGGGTATCGCATGGCGCATGGCAGCGGCGAAGGCCGTCCGGAAGGGCGGGGCCTGGTACTCAAAAACATCGGCGGCGCCCTGGGCTGGGCGGTGCGGCGGCGCTTCCCCGGCCTTGCCACCCGCGTCTATCTCGGCTACATTCGCCTGACCCGTTCGCGCGGCGCGCGGCGGCGGGTGGGCGAATTCATGCGGCGGGGCGGCGGCGACTGGTTCACCCATGTGGAAATCGAGACCGTCAACCGCTGCAACGGCCATTGCGCCTTTTGCCCGGTCCGCGCCGGCCTCGATCCCCGGCCTTTCCGCCGCATGCCGGAAAGCCTGTTCGAGCGCATCCTCGATCAACTGGCCGCCATCGACTACGGCGGCTATCTCGGCCTTTTTTCCAACAACGAGCCGCTTTTGGACGATCGCCTGACGCGTTTCGCCGCCGAGGCGCGGGCGCGGCTGCCGCGCGCGTTCCTCAATCTGAGCACCAACGGCATTCTTCTCGACGTTCCACGCCTTGGCGAACTGCTGCCCCATTTCGACCAGATAGTGGTGAACAATTATCATGACCGGCCGGAACTGCTGCCGCCGGTGCGGGCGCTCCGCGATTTTTGCATGGGGGACGAGGGCGCGCGGCTCTTGTCCGGCAAGACGGTGGTTATCAGCCTGCGCCACGTCGGCGACGTGCTCACCAGCCGGGGCGGCAGCGCTCCCAACCGCCCGCCCCCCGCCAGGCCGCCGGCCTCGCCCTGCGTGCTTCCGTTCACCCAGATGGTGGTCCGCCCGGACGGCGGCGTCAGCCTGTGCTGCAACGACGCATTGGGCCGCGTCACGCTGGGCGACCTGTCGGCCGCATCCCTCCGGGACGTCTGGTTCGGTTCCGAATACATCGCCCTCCGCCGCGTCATGGCGGCGGAGGGGCGGGCGGCGCTGCCGCTGTGCCGCGAATGCGATTTCGTCAAGCACGAGCCGCACTGAACCGGCAACGCGGCATTTGCGGGAACCGCATCCGCAAATGCCGCATGAAGTTAGGGTTACCGAACATCCGAAAGGCGATGGAGTAAAACGGCACCCCGTC
>JAVBRW010000102.1:0-5170 GCA_031547475.1 Planctomycetota bacterium | reverse complement strand
GAAAACCAGTTTGCTCATTGTGTCACACCATCCTTTCCGCGTCCCATTGTACCGATTCCGGACGATGACAAAATCATTGTCATGCCAGTTGACAGTTTCGGCGCGGACTCGGAGGCGAAAATAAAGACTTATATGGACGCCGAGAAGAATGGAAATAGAATCGGGGATAGAAGAGCCGAAACTAAAAATCCCCCTGTGGCACAGGGGGAAATGAATGGCGGAGAGAGAGGGATTCGAACCCCCGGTGGGTTGCCCCACAGCGGTTTTCAAGACCGCCGCCTTAGACCACTCGGCCATCTCTCCGGTTGTTCCGGGTTGTTGCGGCGCCGGATTCAGGCGGGCGTCACTTTGTCAATCACCTCGCGCGAAACATATATCGGGCAGCCGGCGCGCGTCGCCATGGCGATGGCGTCGGACGGGCGGCAGTCTATGACAACCTCGCCGCCGTCGCGGGCCACCACCAGGAAACCGTAAAACGTGCCGTTGCCCTCCTCGTCCTCGACCAAGTCGGATATCGCCACGCGGAGAAGCCGGCCGCCCAGCGCTTCCATCAAGGTCATCAGAAGATCGTGCGTCAGGGGACGGGGCATGCTTTCGCCGTGGATCTGGCGGTTGATCGCCAGCGCCTCGAACAGCCCGATATGCACCATGAACGATCGGTGCTGCCCCGTTTTTTCCCTGAGCACTATAACCTGAGGGCTCGACATGCTGTCCGTCATCAGGAGTATTTGCGCCAGTTCGCACTCAATCCAGTCAGAAGAGGCGTCCGCCATATCGTTTACCTTATATCCTCATTCCTCGCTGAGAAACGCGCCCATGCGGGACGACCGACGCTGCCGCCACTGCTCTTCCAGCGGAATGCCCAGCGTACCCGCCTTTTCGGCCGCTATCACCCCCTTCACAACGCCTCCGTCGTAGGACTTGTCCGCCCGTTCCTGCATGGACGCCACCTTGGCCGACAGCGCTTCCGGCGTGACCTTGTCGCCAAGCGTTTCCTCCAGATCGCGGGCGGCCTGAAATATGCGCGCCTCCAGCGGGAGTTCGGCCCCGAGCAAGCCCTTGGGGCCGCTGCCGTCGTAGCGTTCAAGCTGATAGGCGACGATGTCCTCAATCTCCGGGAAGAACATTTCCCTGGACAACAGATCGACCGTGTCGGCCATGCGCTCCTCGGGCGTTCTCGTTTCGGGCTTTCCGACCATGTCGGAATAATTGTATAGCATGCCGGCGAGCTGGAGCTGCTCCAAAGCGTCGGGGCCCAGGCCCATGGCGCGGCCGATTGAACGCATATAGCCGGCGATGCGTTCGTTGGCGGCCATGATGCCGGGCCGGTTGACATCGGCGGCCTGGAGAAGCAGCTTGACCGCCGACAGCATGTATTCGCGCCGCTTCAGCTTGGACGCGATGTGGGACAGCGCCAGACCGATCTGGTCCGCCATGGCGGCGGCGAGTTCGAGTTCGCGTTCGTTGAACGACACCGACGGATCGTCGCCGGCGAGGTAGAGGACCGATTCGGCGCCGTCGTACAGCGTCATCGGCGCGCAGATGACGGCGTGGATGTTGTGGCGCATGACCGACTCGTTCGACGAGAAGCGGTCGTCCCGCATGGCGTCGGTGACGAGGAGTGCGCGCTTGTCCTGAAGGACTTTCCGGATGATGGTGCGGGAAAGCTGCCCCGAGCGCCCGCCCTTCGGCACGTGGGAACCGAGGGTGACGATGGTGCCTTTTTGCGGATCGCGGCCGAATATGTAGGCGCCGTCGGCGCGGAGCGCCTCGGCAATGAAGGCGAGGGCTTTCCGGACGAGTTCGTCCTCCGTCTCCTCGCTCGCCACCAGCCGCGAGAGGCGGTAGAGGGAGCGGAGGTATTGTTCCGACGAGGCGTCGCCTTCGCCGACGTTGACGGCGGTGAGATCCTCGAGCCGGAGTTCGTAAAACGCTTCGAGTTCATCCTCGGAAAAGTCCAGTTCGTCCTCCTGGCGGGCGCCGGCGAGAGGCTCGAAAATAACGATGGTTCCGCCGACCTGTATGCGGTCGCCGTCGCGGAGCATTTCCTCGGTGATTCGGTTATCGTTGACGAACGTGCCGTTTTTCGATTCGAGATCGCGGATGAAACACATGTCGCCGATCTTGAATATCTCTGCGTGCTGTCGGGACGCGCCCTTGTCCTGGAGGGGCAGATCGCAGGTTTCGTCCCTGCCGATGATGAGGGGCTTGTCGCCGATGGTGAATGTCTGGCCCTGGCTGGGGCCGTTTTTTACTCGTATGCCTGGCATATGCAAATCCTTTGCGTAAAACTTGACGGCCGCGAGCGGTCGCACCGGCTATTGTGTCGTTTTGTCGGGGAAAAGGCAAGGGGTTTGGGTTTTTATGCCGTAATCCGGCATATACCAAGTCGCGCACGGTTTTCGGTTTTTTGACCCGTAACCTTTGCGCGACTTGGGATTGGGATTGACGTTTCGCGAAAACCAAAGTGGATTGGGTATAAATAATGAATCAAAAGGAAAAATCGCTTTCATGCCCGCCAACCTGCGATAGAATAACAGTATGTACCCGTCCCCCATTCAAAGGCGAACATATGGCCGAAATCTTCTCCCGCATCATCGCTGTCGAAAAACCGGAAACCGCGCAAGCCGACGCCGACGGATTCCTCCCGGCCACCGTCCTCACCATCAAGGCGGATGGAGCGATTCCTTTTCCCCAAATAATCGTCCGCGACAGCAAGGGCGGCGAAACCCTTATCCTGCGCGACCGCGACATCGTCCCGGCCGGAACGTGCGCCTATGCCGCCACCATTCCCGCCGGCACCTTGCGCCCGGGCATATACCAAATCCAGGCCGAAGGCTGCAAAAAAGCCGATATTGCGGCAGCGCAGGGTTCGGACTGGATAAAACTCTTTGTCCCGTTCGAAATCCTGCCCCCCGTCGCCGCCGCTGGGCCGGCCGCCCAATCGGCCGCCGTTCAGGTCGGCGATTCCAACCGGCCAAAGCTGTACTACTGCATTCACAAGCACATGCACCAGCCCTACTATCGCGCCGCCGACCCCGCTTTCTGGGACGGCATGTGCGACGACATATTCGCCACCCGCGCCGGCGCCTACCGGCACTCTATCAAGAAAGCGGTCGGCCAATACCAGGCGCTTCCCTTTGCCGGACTGTCCATGAGCTGGTCCGGAAGCCTGATCGAACAGCTTGACCGCGCCTCCGCCCAAGGCCTTGCGCACGGAGCCTTCGCCGGCGACTGGAAAGGGGAAGTCGCCGAAGCCGCCCGCATGCAAACCGCCGGCGGCATTTCGCGGGCGGAGTTCAGCGCGTTCGGCCATTACCATCCGTTGCTCCCGCTTATCCCGGCCCGCGATATAAAAGCCCAGATACTGCGCCACCGCGAATGCATCCGCCGCGAGTTCGGCGTCGAAGCCTCCACCCTTTTGTTCCCGCCCGAAACGGCGTTCCACGTCCGCATCATCCCGGCCATTCTCGAAGCGGGAATCACCGCCGTGATCTACGACTCCAGCCACCGCTACCGCTCGTGCCGCGACTACCCGTATGCCGGCCGCGAGGAAGGCATGCTGCCGCCCAACCCCGCCGATCAGGCCAACCCGGCCGTGTCCGACTGGCTGCAGCTCCGGAACGTCTGGGCCGGTTCGAAAATCGCCCCCAGTCTGTTGCGGCCGGAATACGTGCGCTACAACGATGTCGACGGCAGGGAATACAAGATAATCGCGGTTCCGGCCGAACGCTATATCGGCAACGAGGACGCGCGCGGCGGGTTCGGGGCGCTGGTCTATCC
The DNA here is from genome assembly GCA_031547475.1 of Planctomycetota bacterium. Taxonomy (GTDB): domain Bacteria; phylum Planctomycetota; class SZUA-567; order SZUA-567; family SZUA-567; genus JAJBSZ01. The sequence goes on along the minus strand of JAVBRW010000102.1, from coordinate 1,387 downwards.
GGATGTTCTTGGCCAAGTGCTCGACTCGGTGGAGCAATCGGGAGCGTTCGATCCGAAGCATCCGCCGTTCTTCATCCTCCACTCCGACGGCGACAACTACGGCGGCGGCGCCGATTCCTATTACGGTTCCAACACCGGCGCCATGGTGGAGTGGCTGAAAAACGATTCGCGTTTCGAACTGATCAGCGTCCGCGATTATCTCGAACGCTTCCCGCCCGATCCGCACCGGGCGGTGCATATCGAACCGGGATCGTGGAGCGGCGCCGACAACGGCGATCCGCAGTTCATGAAATGGTTCTCGGGCTACAATCAGCCGTATTCCCCCGATCTCAACTCGTGGGCGGTGCTGACCGCGTTCCAGAACGCAGTCCACACCATGCTGGACGCTTTCCCGAACGACGAGGGAGTCAAGGCGGCGGAACGGCTTTTGCTGACCGCCGAAGCGAGCGATTACTGGTACTGGACCGGCCAGGACATATGGGACAGCCAGGTCACCGCCGCCGCCAACGCGGGCCTGGGCATTCTCCACGGCGGTTTGGACTCCGTGGTGTCCGGCCACCGCGACTGCACGGGACCGACCATTTTCCCGCCGTGGCTCACGCCGGAAAATCCGGGCGGACAAACCTGGGGCAACAACTGTCTGAAACCGGCGGACAAAAAAGGGACGGTCCACACGTTCATCCACGACGTGTCCGGTATCAAGTCGGCGCGCCTGGTGATGCGGACCGATGCCGGCCTGGGTCCCGAGACCGAAATCCCGCTGGTGAACAAGGGCGCCTACCCGACCCGCACCGGCGCCAGGCTGACCGCTGATCTGTACGAAGCCGAATTGCCTGAAAGTATTGGCGATATTCGTTATTGGATTGAAGCGGTGGACAGCGTGGGTAACAAGTCGCGGAGTTCGTTGGAACGGGTCTTTCTGGCGTGAGAGCGATTTGCCGCCGAACAGGAGAGCGCGGTTTCCCGCGCGGCATGGGCATAAGAGCCTGTTGACAAATTTCTTGAATACAACACTGTGATTCATGTGTTCACGACAGTTCCGAATCCAGTTTTAACCGGTTCCGGTCGGAATTACCGCGAACATGGATTTACGTCGCCCGTCATGAGGAGACGGGCCAGAGGCCGCGCGAAATCGCCGTCCGTGATGGTGTCGCCGCCGGCGCCGGGGCCGAGCCGGCGGAAAAGGCCGCGATTGATATTCCTGAACGCCCCCATGTGAAGCTGCATGACCCAGCCGCGATTGGGATCTGTCCATAAATAAACGCTCCAACTACTACGTATTTCTCGGTTCTATTTTGTAATTCCATTCTCCGTGAAACTTGTCAGTTATAAGTTTAATGCTTTTCATTTCTTGGTTATGGGTCAAATGGCTACGTCGGATGAGTCA
>JAVBRW010000229.1:0-5211 GCA_031547475.1 Planctomycetota bacterium | reverse complement strand
GGACTTCCTCGCGGTAGTCGCCGTGGCCGACGGTCTGGAACATGGCGTTTCCTCCTGGAAGGGCGATGGGAACGGGGCGGCAAGCGCGGCGACGGTACGAGGGAATGCGCGGAATCGCATCGTTGTGCGTCAAATACGGATGATGGCGCATTTCACCCGTCTTTCGGCCGGAGTGGCGGAAGCGGGGGGTGGCCGGGCGGTTTCGGGCCGGCTGGGGGCGATCGCCCGGTGACACGGCCCGGAAGGCGACCCGGGCGTGCCGCAACAGGAATTTGCGAAGCAAATGCGTCGTTATGAATAGAAAAAGGAACCGATCAGTTTCGCCGCTTTTCCTTCTCCTCCTTCATCCGGATCCAGTCCTCCACTTCGGTGAAGTGGCTCCGGAGGGTACTGCCGACCAGCGCCGTGTCGCGGGATTCAATGGCGTTCAGCAGCGTCTCGTGATCCTTGACGAAGCGGGAGCGATCGCAAAACATGTATTCGTGGAAGCGCATGAGGTTGCGCTGGAGCGCGGTGAACACGCCGATCAGATCGAGAAGCAGGGGGTTGTCGGTTTTCAGGTAGAGGGACGTATGCCACTCGTTATGGACTTGCAGAAGCTCTTCCTCGAGCGCGGCCGGTTTGCTTTCGGCCACTTTCCGGAGCTTGCCGAGTCCGGCGCGGAAGCCCGCCAGATCGGCCGTGTCGTAGGTGGGGACGCAGGCGAGAAGGAACGATTCCTCCAACCGCATCCTGACCTCCAGCACATGGCGGAAATCGCGGACAGTGATTTCCAGGCCGCAGGAAAGATTGTCGACCAGCGTTTCCAGGCTGAATTGATTGAGAAACCGGCCCTTGCCGTGGCGCACCTCGACAAAACCGAGCGTTTCCAGCCCGCGGAACGCTTCGCGGATAACCGTGCGGCTGACGCCCAGACGATCGGACATTTCCTTTTCGGTCGGGAGCAGATCGCCCGCCCGCATACGGGAATCGACAATATGACGTTTTATCCTGTCGATAACGACATTGGTCAGGCTGCTGGGACGTTCGTCAAGCGGTTCCATGCGCCAATATCCCTCGCCGCGCGCTTCGCGCCAAGGCGGGCGCCGGCAGATGCAAGTGAAGAAGAATTGAGCATGACGGCAAGTGCATCATCGTGTCATATGTCGTCATACAACTAAATTATACTGTGCGATCGGGCTTTGTCAAAAATTTGCGGCGATTTTTTTTGCGGTGCGGAGTATGGCGCGCTGAAATTTTTCCCTTGTCAGCATGCTTGTCATCAGGACGGCGATTGCATATGCCGTTTTGTCGAGTCCATGTTTTGGGAAGTTCCCTTTACTCGGGGTAAAATCCGACTATAGTGCGAGTATAGCCAAAGCGAATTGGTTTTGGACAAACGTAAATCCCAAGCCCAAAACGCGCGCGAAGGTTATGGGGTTGAATAACCGAAAACCATACGCGCTTTGGTATATGCCGAAGCCATTTTTGATTTTCGGTTCTCCCGCTGTTTCCCGGATTGGCCATGGGGGTGATCAGGCAGTGACGGACAAGGCTGCGGAATCCGCTCCAAACGTTTCGAAAAAAAGCGGCGTGGCGCAGATCGCCCGGGACTGGGGCGTCCTCGTCCTGTTGACGGCGGCGTGCGTTGCGCTCCTGAGCCTCGCGCAACTGCCGGCGGGCATCCTGCTCGGCGCCATCGTCGCCGGGATAGCGACGGCGCTGTCGGGCCGGGCGCTTGCCGTCCCCCGGCCCGTCTTTTATTTCGCCCACGGCATAATCGGGGTCATGATGGCGCGGAGCATTCCGCCGTCGTTCCTGGACAGCCTGTCCCTTTCCTGGCCCTTGTTTCTCGGCGGCGTGGCGTGGGCGATGGCGGTGGCGGCGCTCATGGGCTGGCTGCTCGCCCGCCTGCAGGTCCTGCCCGGGGCGACGGCGGTGTGGGGCATGTCCCCCGGCGCCGCTTCCGCCATGATGCTGATGTGCGAGGATTACGGCGTCGACATGCGGCTGGTCGCGTTCATGCAGTATTCCCGCGTCCTGGTGGTCGCCGTGCTGGCGTCGGTGCTGTCGCGCTTTTTCGTCGCGTCCTCCGCCGTGTCGACGTCGCCGGCGGCCATGGCGGTGCGGGACATCGACTGGCCGGCCTTCGCCATGACGCTGGCGGCCTCGACCGCCGGCGTCGTCGCCGCCCGGAAGCTCCGCATCCCCGGCGGCACCATCCTTTTGCCCATGCTCCTGGGTGTCGCCCTGTCCACCGCCGGCGTGCTGACCATCGAGCTGCCGCGCCCCCTTCTGTACGTTTGCTATCCGCTGGTCGGCTGGACCGTCGGTCTCCGCTTCACCCGCGCCATTCTTGTCCACGCGGCGCGGGCGCTGCCGCGCATGCTGGCCGGGATAATCGGCATGACCCTGCTGTGCGCCCTCTACGCGGTCGTGCTGGCGTGGGGCGCCGGCATCGATCCGCTGACCGCCTATCTTTCCACCAGCCCGGGCGGGGCCGACACCATTGCGATTATCGCCATGTCCAGCAATGTAGACGCCGCCTTCATCATGACCATGCAGACGATGCGGCTTATCCTGGTCATGGCGGTCGGGCCCAGCCTGGCGCGCTTTGTCGCCAGGCGCACGGGATTTTGAATGCCCGCAACCCTCACGCTTTCGCCATCCTTCCTCCCGAGGCGGATATCGTCGTTCGAGCGGGACATGACCCGATGCTTGCGGGGCGGAGGCCTTTTCCGGCGTCCGCCCCGCTGCTTTTATTGCAATGCGTATCCGCCCGGAGGTTCAGGCCGGGGTGACGGCGATAGGAACGGGAACGGTGAGGCAGTTTTTCACCGGGCAGCGCGCTTCGACTTGTATAAGCCAGGAAGCCATTTTGTCCTTGGGTTCGGCGGTTTTGGTTTCCAGCTTCATGCGGATGGCGAGAAGGCCGGGACGTACCTTGGGATCCTTGGCGTGCAACCCGTCGGGATTGAGATCGCCTTCGACCAGGCAGCGGATGCCGTCGATTTTCAAACCCATTTCGCTCGCCACCAGCCGGCCCATGGCGATGAAACAGCCGCCAAGGCTGGAGAGGAGGTATTGAAGCGGGTTCGGGCCTTTGTCGGTGCCGCCGGCGGCCGCCACTTCGTCGAGAATGAGTTCGTGCTTGCCGGTTTTGGCGTGCATGGCGGGATGGCCTTCCCACTTGACGTCGGCGCGGAATGTGATCATGGTTATTTCCTTTCGTGATATGCGGTGATGTTTTTTGGAGGCTCACTGTAGTATATGTCGGCTTGGGAGTGGGACCCCACAGTTGTTCCGGCCGCAATGGACATAAAAAAACGTCCACCCCGAAGGGTGGACGTTATGTTGCATTTGCTCACCGTTGACCGGCCGCACATCCTTATTTCAGGCTGTAGCGGGGCGGGCACACGCCGGGGGCGCTGGGGCAGGTGCCGGCGGCCGGGTGAATGTTGCAAGCGGTGGCACCCTGGACCGAAGAGGTGCTGTAGGTGTTGGCCTGGAGACGCCAAACCATGCTCGCCGGCTGCTTCAGGACGCGGCGGGTGATGGTTTCCTTCTTCTCCGGGATGGCCTGCTGGGTGAAGCCAGGAGCCTTGGTCTCGACCAGGACCGGGACGGTCTGGGTCTGGGCCGGGACGGTCTGCCATTCAACGCGCGCCGGGGAGGCGATGACGTTGGACTGGAAGGTGGCCTGCTTGGCGGGAACGCGGACTTCCCTGACCTGGGCGGGCTTCACGACCTTGCGGACCGTGACGGTCGATTTCTTGGCGGGAACGGTGACGCGCTTTTCCTGGGCGTCGGCAACCAATTCCTTGGTGATGACGTCGCGGTACTTGGCGGGGGTTTCGCAGACGGTCCAGCAGAGGTTGCCGTCATCGCAGGCGACGCGCTGGAAAGCCTTGCGGGCCGGTTCGACCACCAGGCGCTTCGGGACATCGCGGAACTGCGCGGGAACGATGGTGATGGTTTCATACGCCGGGCACACTTCGACTTCCATCGGGACGTCGTTGAACTGCGGCGGAACGACTTCCAGGACCACATACTCTTCCTGGCAGGTGTAGCTGTTGGCCTTGGCCTGCATCTGGACCGCAATCACCTTGCCGACGCGGTACGCGGGAACGCAGGGGATGATCTCGTTCTTGGTGGAATATTCGCCGGGAACCGGAACCTGGAAAGTGGCCTGGTTGCGGACCGTCACGGTTTCGGTGACAGTATCATACACGGCGGGCTTCTGGATCAAGCACCAGGACAGTCCGGGGGGGGCGGGCGGCATGGGCTCGCCTTCCCTGAACGGTACTTCTTCGCCCGGGGTGGCGGCCATCGCCACGCCAGTCATGGCAATCGCCATAAGAGCTGACAGGAACAAACCTTTACGCATTTTCTCCTCCTTCTTTAAAAAGCTGCAAGAAATTCGCGAACAACGTGCGATAAATCACCGGACCCGAAAAACGGCTCCCCACATCCGATAATCTGGCGACACCGCCAGACAGCCTAGACGTTATTTCACATGGAAAGGATGCAGAAGTCAAGTAAAAAAATGACAAAAACCGTAAATACCTCTACAAGCATTGCTCCGGAGTGCGGTCATTCGCCTTGCTTTATAAAACACCGTCCCCTCGAAGCATTACTGTCGCCGCAGTTAACGGGCCCCCACGTTTACTTCCTTCCAAATCTTTATTTCAATGATAAAACCACATTGAGACAAGAAAGTACGTCTCCGGCAGTGACAGCCTTTTTATCGACCGAACCCAATTATTTCTTAGTATAATTTCCCCGGAATCGTCGGAATCATCAAAAAAAACCCGAAAAGAAAATTTTTCCCCGTTTTTTTTGCGAATAATCCCGGAATCGCCATTGCACAACACGAAGCCACGCCCGACCGCCCAAATTGACCATACCCCCCGTTTTTCCTCTTGTCAATCGAGAAATTTTGGTATATACCAAAGCGCGTATGGTTTTCGATTATTCAACCCCAAAACCATCGCACGCGCTTTGGGCTTGGGATTTACGTTTGGCCAAAACCAATTCGCTTTGGGTATAATCCTTGTCCCGGATACGGGATTGATCATAAAAAGAGACCGGCCACGTCAATGGATGGCCAAGAGAATTGCACAATAATACATAAGGGATTGCCCGAGGGGCTTTATTTACGATCCTGAAAGGAGGAATCATGCGCAAAAACCTCATGCCCGGAATCGACTGGGTCGGCGCCATAGATTGGAA
>JAVBRW010000175.1:0-3461 GCA_031547475.1 Planctomycetota bacterium | reverse complement strand
ATCAGGCCGCGGCGGAAATTCAATTCGACCAGGCTGCCAAGGATGATGCCGAGGGCCATGGGCGCGGCCGGGATTTTCAGCTTTTTCATGATGAATCCCATGAAGCCGAAAAAGACCATGACGCCGATGTCGAACGCCCGGATGTTGACCGCGTACGAGCCAACCACCGACATGAGGACCACCATCGGCATGATGATGCCGACCGGCAGTTGCAGCACCTTGCCGATTATCGGGGTGAGGAGAACGCCCTGGAACATCATGGCGACATTGACGAACAGGAGAACGGCGCACAAAAAGCCGAGGAACCCCGGGTTCTCGATGAGAAACGTCGGCCCAGGCCGGTAGCCGTGCAGTTGCAACCCGCCCATGATGATGGCGGACACGGCGTCGCCGGCGACTCCGAGGGTGATCACCGGGATGAACACGCCGGAGGTGCAGGCGTTGTTCGAGGTCTCCGCGCCGATAATCCCTTCCCAGCTTCCCTTGCCGAACAGTTCTTTCTTCTTGCTCGTGCGCTTGGCCGCGTCGTAGGCGACCCAGGCGGCGATGTCGGAGCCGGTTCCCGGCAGGGCGCCTATGAGGGTGCCGATGATGCTGGACTGAAGGAAGAGGCGGAAATGCTTGAACAGCATACCGAAGCTGTCCGCCACGGTGGCGAGCAAAAACCGGGGTGTGAGTTTGCGCGAGCTTTGAATCAGGTGGGAATCGGGATCGGACAGGGCGGTGAACGCTTCGGTGAGGCCGAACAACCCGATCATGGCGGGAACGAGCGAAATGCCGCTTTTCAGGGTGGTGGAGCCGAAATCGAACCGTGATATCCCGTATATGCCGTCGATGCCGATGGCGGATATGAAAAGGCCGGTCATACCCGAAATAAGCCCCTTGTACCATTTGTCCGACACCAGGCTTCCCGATATGACGATGCCGAACATGCCAAGCCAGAAGTATTCCCAATAGCCGATAGCCAGGGCCATTTTCGCCACCCAGGGCGTGGCAAGCCACAGAATGAGCATGCCGACAATGCCGCCGAGTGTGGAGCAGGTGGTAACGACAATGCCGGCGTAGGTTCCCTCGCCCTTGAGCGCGAGAGGAAATCCTTCGATCGCCGTGGCGGCGGATGAAGGCGTTCCGGGGACGTTCAGGAGAATGGCGGATCGCGATCCGCCGTAAATCCCGCCCAAATATACGCCGATGAGGACAACCATGGAATTGACTGTGCCAAGGCCCAGTGTGAGGGACACGAGAAGGGAAACGCCCATGGTTGCCGTCAGGCCGGGACGGGCGCCGATGACAATGCCAAGAAAGGTCGATACGAACAGCCACCACAGCGTCACCGGATTGATGAAGGAAGTGATGGTAATCGCGGCTTCGGGAGTGCCCATGTTGACTGCTCCTGGAGTGTTACGGATCTTGCGTAAAACACAGCGTCCGGCGGGCCGCTAGCGCGGCATGGGAAGCGTCAGTCCGTGGGTGAAAATTACATACACACTGATCGCCGTCGCGGCGGAAATGATGAAAACATATTTGGTCACGAGGCGGGAGAAAATCTTCAGGCTGACGAAAATGAAAACGAAGGTCGCCCCGATGAACCCGTAATCGCCGTCTATCGCCGCGGACAGGGGGATGAGAAGGAAGACGAACACGACGGTCAGCATGGCGATGAGGAACAACCGTTTCCGCCTGTCCGCCGGCCCGAACACCTGCTCGAGCCAATCCGATCCCGTTTCCGGCGGGGATTGGGGACGCCGTTTCGCCCTGTTCCGCAGCAGATCGATTGCCCAAAAGGCCGACAGCAAAAAGATGATCGATCCGACGATAAAAGGGAACGAGCCGGCCCCGGCCCAGAAATGGGGGGCGAGAGAGAGCGGGACATCGAATGCAAAAATGCATATGGCCCCCGCCACCGCCACAAACGCAAGGGAAGCGAATAGTTCAAAGCCAAACACGGTGTTTCCTTTCTCGAACGGATGAATCGGACGCGGCTTGCCCGGGGCGCGGCGCCCCACGGACAAGCCGCGCCTGCCAAAGCGTCGTCAGGGACGCGGCCAACCGAAAGTGGCGGGATCGGTCTTGGCGAAGCCCATGTCGAATAGCAGGTACGAATTGGTGTAGGAGCTGTTTTCGGCCCACTTGTTCGCGTCCTTGCCGGTCAGGCCGACGGGAACGAACGTCTTCTGGGCCAGGAAGTCGCTGAACGTCTTCTTGGCGGCGGAATAGGCGACCGCCTTGGACAGGAGATCGAGAATTTCCGGATCGGTGTCCTTGGGCATGGCCACGCTCACCCAGCCGCCGAACGGCAGGAGGGTCTGGAGGGAGGGATACTTTTCGGAAATGCACGGGATGCGGATCTTGCCCTTGGTGCCGTCGATGTCGATGGCAGAGGCGCCGAAGTAGACGATGGGCCTGAGGGCACCCGAGCGGATAAGGTCGATGCATTCCGGCAGGCCGCAGGCGACGGCGTCGACATCGCCCTTGATGCAGGACAGCGCGGCCGGGTTGCCGCCGCCGGACGGGATGAATTCGGGGCGCTTGCACTTGGGTTCGTTGCGGAGGACAAGGCCGACGCCGCGGGTGAAGGCGCAGCCGCTGTCCGAGGTGGCGATGGTAATGTTGTCGGCCTTCATGGCGTTGACGAAATCGTCGACGGTCTTGATGGGCGAATCGGGGTGCACGCCGATGACGGTCGGCACGCCGGCGGCGATATAGAGGAATTCCCAGTCCTTGTAGGTCAATTTCGACTGCCCCATAACCTTGATGGAGGTGATGTCGGTGGGCTGGCAGAGGATGGTGTAACCGTCGTGGGGGGCGTTATCGACGTAGTCGTTGCCGACGGCGGAGGCGGAGCCGGGGATGTGGTTGACGGCGATGCTGACACCGAGGTATTCCTCCATGCCGACCGCGATGGAGCGGGCGATAAGATCGGTGGCGCCGCCGGCGCCGAACGGCACAATCATGTTCAGGGATCGTTTCGGATAACCGCCGGCCGTCTTGTGCGCTTCGCCGGCGGCGAGGAGACCGGCACCGGCAAGCAAAAGCAAAGCAAGCGCCCCCGCCATGCGGAGCCGATACGGAACATGTGCCGCCAATTGATGCATTCTCCCGTGTGCCATGATGATTCCTCCAAAAGCAGATTGAAATGATCGCCATGACATGGCGATTTCTCGATGGGTTTTCGGGCGATCAAGGCGTTGTGGCGCGCTTTCTATCCGCCCAGTTCCTCAATCACGATGTCGATACACATTTCATCCATTTTTTCCATCGTGTCGCGGGTCGATGCGGCTATGTGCGGTGTCGCGATAACGTTGTCAAGGACGGTTATGGGTCGGTCCACGGCCGGTTCGGTTTCGAAAACGTCGAGCCCGGCGGCGAAGATCCTCTTCGCCGCCAGGACGGCGCGAAGCGCGTCCTCGTCGACGACCGGCCCGCGGGAGGTGTTGACGAGAATGGCGCTCGGCTTCATC
>JAVBRW010000015.1:0-9465 GCA_031547475.1 Planctomycetota bacterium | reverse complement strand
CGGATTCTCAGAGGGGGGGGAATGGAAGCGGTCGCGCCGTTCAATATCTTATTATGTATTTCCATGGAGAATGGGTATTATTCCAAAAGCCCTTTGGAGAGGGAATCCCAGTCGACGTTTTTCAGATCGTCGTCGGTGATGGGATCCTGGTTGCGGAAACGTTCGAACTCGTTGGCCGAGGAGAATTCGACGAATTCGCGGTAGGAGAACGGCATCGAGCCGCCGGCGATGTCGACGCACTTCCGGAGCGGGTTGGACGCTTCTTCCAGGCGGCGGCGGTTGGCGGTATGGGTATCGGCCGCTTCGCCTATGCGCTTGGCGATCATGCGCATGATTTCGGAAGAATTTTTAAACCGTTCCGCCAGTTCCCGCATAATTTCCTGGCGACGGCTGTCATGCTCGTTCATCAATGCTCCCCTTTCGGGACTGGGCTGTTCCATTTCCGTGTCGCGCAAGCGGTTGTGTTCCGCGTAACGTTACTATCGGAGAAATTGGCCTTCGGCTTAACTCTTTTGTTTCACCTATGTTCGGAAACTTTTCTCGCACCTTGCCGCTTCCGATAAGCGCCGCTGGCGGTCCGGTGTTGATACTATTCTCGGCGGCAAAAGACAAAACTTTACCCTTTGCCGTTCTTTTTTCAACGCGAAGCGTAGGAGTCCGCCCTTGTTCAAGGGAATAAGGATTTGGCGGGTGGAATTGCCGTTCCGTTTCGCCTTTTCCCACAATCTGGCGGTCCGCGACAGGGCGGAAACGCTGATTGTTCAGCTGTGGACCGCGGCCGGCTTCATCGGCCACGGGCAGGCGCTGCCTCGGCCGTATCTCACGGGCGAAAGCGTGGAATCGGTCCTGGCCGATATCAAGGAGCGCTGGTGGCCCAAACTGTCGGCGATGACCATGCCTGCCTCCGCCGACTTCATGGCGGGAATGGCGGCACTCGAGCCTCTGTACCGTCAGGCGGACGGCGCGCGAAAAAACGCCTCCTACGCGGCGATTGAAATGGCGGCGCTGGACGCTTTCGCGCGGGAAAGAGGCATGCCCGCCTGGATGGGCCGGCAGGATTCCGCCGCGGCCATCCCCTTGGTCGGCGTCATAACCGCCGGTTCGCCCGGCATGGCGACCTGGCTGGCGCGCGCGTTGAAATGGCTCGGCTACCGTCGTTTCAAAGTCAAGGTCGGAAAAGACGCCGACGCCGATCGGCGCCGTCTGGAAGCGGTGCGCAAAGCGATCGGTCCCGACGCCTGGCTGGCGGTGGACGCCAACCAGGCATGGCAATGGGACGAGGCGGTGCAACGTTTGGAAGGCTTGCGGACATACGGCATTTCGCTGGCGGAAGAGCCGCTCGCGGGTTCTCTCGCCGCCGACGCGGATTATGCCGAATTGGAGAAGGAGGCGGGCGTGCCGCTGATGGCGGACGAGACGCTGTGCACGCTGGCCGACGCGGAGCGCCTGGTGGAGCGGGGCGGGCCGTCGTGGTGGAATGTGCGCTTTGGCAAAAACGGCGGTTTCAACGGCGTTCGCGCCCTTGCCGCGCTGGCGAAAAAACACAATGTGCGGGTCTATTCCGGCGTTCTGGTTGGGGAAACATCCGTTTTGGCGGCGGCGGGCAGGGCTGCCATGTTTGGGGCGAACGCCGAATGCGCGGAATACGGATTTCCCCGCGTTTTCCTTCGACACGATCCGTTTCGCGGCGGTCCGGGCGGTTGGCGCGGCACCATGGCCCCGATTTCCAGAGGAGTTAAAGGGTTGGGCGTGTCGTGTCTCGACAGCGCGCTGGTGAAATGGGAAAAGCCGATCTGGTCCAACGGTGATTTTTTTGAAAAATAAAGTTCCTTTTTCTCCGGCGAAGTTGAAGAATATGACTAAACTCCATACATAATATGCATTTAAAGAGTTTTTGCTTAGTTTCGCGCAAAAGCGCGAAAAAAACTCTTCCCTTCTTTACAAAATGCAAAGTGTCGATATAATGGTAGTTTTAAATAAGGAAATAATGCCACAATTGGAACATCATATTTCGCACCGCCTAGCGTTTTCCGATAGCAATTTTGATGTCCTTTGTAGAGGATTTTTCCCATGTCGAATTCCATGGTTTCAACCGTTCTTGAAATCGAGCGCGAGGCTGAAGGCATTTTGACCAAAGCCCGGCAGGACGCCGCCAGCCTTATCGCCGACGCGAAAACCCGGCGCGCCGCCGCCACCAAGGCGGCCGAGGAAAAATCCAAAAAGGAAATCGCCGACCTCGAAGCCAAGGCCGCCGTCGAGCGCGAGAAAAAGGTGCGCGAACTCACCGCCACCGGCGACGCAGCCCTGGCCGCCATCCGGAATGTCTCCGACGCCGCCTTCAATAGTGGCGTCGGGCATGTGATGAAGGCTTTGGCCGGCAAATAACCTCTCGACGCATACAAGCGCCGAACGCGCTTTTCCCATGCGTTTTGCACACATAACACGCATCGCAACGGAGTCAAGGCATGATTGAGCAGATGACCCATGTGGCGATTATGAGTAAGGCGGCCGACAAGGACGCCTTGTTGCAATGGCTCTATGCCGAGCGCGGTTTTCATGTCATGCCGATAGACGAAAAAAGCGAGGCATGGACCAGAAACTTCGCCATCCTTCCCGACGACACCCAGGCTATCGACGCCAGGCTGAACCGCGTCAATTCGGTCGTGGCGTTCTGCCAGGAGCATTGCTCCAAAAAGCCGAGTTTCCTCGACGCCATGCTGCCGCTGAAAACGGTCGGCACTAGGACGGAAATTGATCAGGCCACCGCCGAGGTGGATATCGATCTGCTGGCCGAGCGTTCCACCGCCATGCGGACCGCCATCGAGGAATCGAACGAAAAGATCGCCCGTCTGCAATCCCGCAAAAACGCTGTCGAGCAGTTCGCCTTCCTCGGCGACGATTTGCCCAGGCTGAAAGGGCTCCGCAACGTGGCGCTGGAGGCGGTGGCGGTTTCGGGGCAGGGCGGCAAGGTGTTTCTCCAGGACGAGCGCATCGCCAAGGGACAGGTGGTGGCGGAAGAGTTGTTCGCCGACCAGACCCATACCTATTATGCTCTCGCCGCCGCCGCGAGCGAAAAAGACGTTCTCAAGGCTCTGATCGACGACCACGGCCTCCATGTCCACCCGATTCCGCAGGTCGATCACGGCGCCAAGCAAGAGATAATGCTGCTCAAAAACGATATATTCGAAGCGCAGAGCGTGCTGGACGAGCAGAAAAAGGAGGCGGCCCGTTTCGCCGACGCCTGGCTCAGAAAAGCCAGCCTGGCGGCCGGGCATTACGAAAGCGAGAAAAACCTCGCCATCGCCCGGAACGGCATGTCTTCGAGTTCGCACCTGTTTGTCACCCGCGGCTACGCCAAGACGGACAGGCTGGCCGAGTTCAAGCGGAAGCTGGAGGAAAGGCTTCCCGACGCCACCGTTCTCCCCTGCGAAGCGCCCGAGGGCGAGGATCCGCCCATCAGCCTCAAGTGGAACAAATGGATCAGCCCCGCTTCGCTTCTGGTCAAGATGTACGGGCTTCCCTCCTACAAGGGCATCGACCCGACGCCGTACGTCGCGTCCATATTCTTCATTTTCGTCGGCATATGCCTTGGCGATTTCGTCTATGGCCTCTCCCTTATTCTCATCATGTCCTGGCTGAAGAAGAAATACCGGGATCAGGCGCACCTTCAGGACTTCTTCCAGTGTTTCCTGTATTGCGGCGCGGTCGCCATGGTGGTCGGCATACTCTGCGGATCGTTCGCCGGCGATTTGTCCAAAATGGTGCCCGGTTTCGGCTGGTTCGACAATATCCGCACCAGTTTGGCTGTGATCGATCCGATTAAGGATTCGCAGCTCGCCTTGTACATAGCCATCGGCATCGGCGTTTTCACCCAATTTTACGGGATGGCGCTCAGGGTGCTGCGGGATTGGCGCCGGGGCGACAAAATGGGCGCGTTTTCCGACGGCATTCTCTGGATGTGCTTCCTCGGGTTCGTGATCATTGCCGCCGTCACCGGCTATACGTTCTTCTGGCTGTTGTTCGTCGCCACCTGCGTCGCGCTCATCCTGACCCAGGGCAGGGACCAGAAGGGATGGATTGCCCGCATCCTGGTCGGGATCATCGCCTTGTACGGCATTGTCGGCGCCTACGGCGCCAGCGCGATTCTGGGCGATTTGATCAGTTACGCCCGTCTCATGGCGCTGAGCCTCACATCGGCCGCCCTTGGCTCGACCTTCAACATGCTGGCCGAGTTGAGCGTCAACATTCCCGGCATCGGCATCATCATCGCCGTGCTGGTGGTGGTGGGCGGGCACATGATGAACTTTTTCCTTGGGTTGCTGGGCGGGTTTGTCCATTCCGCCCGTCTTATCATGCTGGAATTTTTCGGCCGCTTCTACGAAGCGGGCGGGCAGGCGTACAAGCCGTACGGATTCAGCAGCGGCGCGGTGGGCGTCAAGAAGGAACAGGACAAACAGGCTTGATTGGCTAACCCCCGTGACGGGGGATGGGATTATTGGTTTGTCGAGCGTTGGTTCAAAGCGGGCCGGCCGCTTACCGGTCTAAGTCAAATGGAGGATTATTGGGTATGTTGACGTTCTATTTCCTTGAATCGGGAATCGGCTGGACAGTTGTGGGCGCCATGTTCGCGCTGGTGCTGGGCGGCATCGGCAGTGCCTGGGGCATTTCGGTTGCCGCCGGTCAGGGCGCTGGCGTCCTTTCGGAAAAGCCGAGCCTTTTCGGCAAGGTGTTCCTGCTTATTCTGCTTCCCGGCACGCAGGGTCTGTACGGCATGGTGTTCGCGTTCCTGGTCACCTCCTTCACCGGCATTCAGAGCGATTTGTCCGCCGCCGCCCACCTGACGCCGGGCATCGGCGCCGCCCTTGGCATTGTCGGCTTCTGCCTCGGCTGGGTGCTCCTGCTTTCGGCCAAGTATCAGGGCGACACCTCCGCCGCCGCAATCAATCTGGTCGCCAAGAAGGAAGATCAGTTCGGCCGCGCCATCATTCTCCCGGCCCTGGTCGAAACCTACGCCGTGTTCGGCCTGCTGGTTTCCATCCTGATGCTCAACTGGCTGATCGTTGCCGGCAAGTCCATTGGCTGAAGATAATTCACAATTTTCAATTCACAATTCACAATTGGGGAGTTGGGAATAATTGTGAATTGTGAATTGTAAATTGAGAATTGGAAGGATGCTAGAATGAGTCTCGACAGAGTCAAAACCACGGTTTTGGATGAAGCCAGGGCGCGGGCGGCGAAACAGCTTCAGGAAGCCGGGCGCGAGGCGGAGCAGATTCTCGCCGACGGCCGTGCGCACGACGAGCGGAGCGCCGGCGACGCGCTTCGCGACGCCAGGCTGCGTCTGGAGCGGGAAACCATCCGCGAGCTTGAACGCATCCAGCACGACAACCGCCTGCAAATCCTGTCGGCCAAAAACAAGGGCATCGATGAAGTGTTCCGCCGGGTCGACGACAAGCTGAAAGCCATGCCGGACGGCGAATACCTCGCCCTGATCGGGGAATGGCTGGGCGGATTGCCCGCCGACGCGGGCGGCGTTTTGCGGGTCAACCCGAAGGATGTCGCCAAATTCTCCGCCGGCCTGGAAACCCTCAACCAGAAGCGTTCGGGCAAGGGCAGGTTCACCGAAGTGGCGGCCGATCCCAAGGTTGCCAACGGCGCGGTGGTCGACGGTCCCGACTACAACATTGATTGCACGATTGATCGCCGGTTGAACGCGCTCCGCGAAACGTCGGCCGGGGATTTGGCGCGGGTATTGTTTGGAGCCTG
This sequence comes from Planctomycetota bacterium, assembly GCA_031547475.1. GTDB lineage: Bacteria > Planctomycetota > SZUA-567 > SZUA-567 > SZUA-567 > JAJBSZ01. The sequence goes on along the minus strand of JAVBRW010000015.1, from coordinate 3,699 downwards.
ACCCCCATGAGCACGAGCCTCTCCAGCAAAATCACCAAGCGGCCAACCGCCTGGTCTTTCGTCAGCGGCAAAATCGCCGCCCTGGAGTCGGAACTGCTGCCGCGTTCCTTCTTCGACGCGCTCCTGAAAAGTCCGACCCGTTCGGAGGCGCGGTCCGCTTTGGGCAAATCGTCCTACCGCATCCTGTTCCCGGATGACAAGTCGCTGGACGCGTCCAGCGCCATACTGGACGCCAGGGCGAAGGAGATCAAGGCGGAAATCTTCAAGCTGTGCCCGCCGCATCCGCTTGAGAACTTTTTCGGCATCGGCGATCGCTTCCGCACCTTCCGCACCTTGTTCAACCAGATGAGCAGGCAGAACAACCCGCCGGTCGGCGATCTGGAAGCGCTGTTCCCCGCATTTGCGGTGGAGCCCGAATTCGCCGTCCACCTGCGCGAACACCGCAACATGCTGACGCGGAAAAACACGCCGCAGGCGGCGACGCCGATGGAGCGGTCCCTGTACCTCGATTCGGGCGCGTGCTCGCTGATGCGGATTGTCGCCCAGGTTGTGCCGGAGCCGATGGTCAGGGATTACATGCTCGACCGCTCGCTTCTCACCGCGTGGTCGGGCATATTCCGCACGCGCTGGAACGGCGTGCCGGCCGACATGATCCGGAACTGGTTCGTCTACGACAACAGTTCCGAGCTGGCCACCGCCATCCTGTCGTCCGAGAACGAGCCGAAGGCGGAAATTTCCAAGCGCCTGTCCGTCCGATCCTCCGCCGCGCTGGACAATGTCGACGCGGCCCGCATCAAGTCCGACATCGATTCGGTCGCCGCCGATGTTCTGCGGGACACGGTCCTTGCCTGCCGCATGACGCCGTTCGGGGCGGAGCGGGCGCTGTCCTACCTGGTGGCCGTCGAGGTGGAGCTGGTCAATCTTGAGCTGTGCCTGTCCACCATTGCCAACGGCATAAACCGCGAAGTCACCGCGTCACGCCTCAGGAGAGAATATGCCTAAGGTAACGGTTATCGGCAAACACGCGAACATCCTTCCCTTCAAGGCGGTGGGGGTGCAGCCGCTGGATGTGGAAACGGTGGAGGAGGCCAAGCTGGCGCTCCGCGGCATCCGCGACTCGGGCGAGGAAACGCTTGTCCTGATTCCGGAGGAGTTCGCGCTGGAATGCGCCAACGAAATAGCCCTTCTCCGCCACGGCACCAGCGTGGTGGTGCTGACGCTTCCCGCCTCCTCGGGCGATGTCGGGGCGCAACGGGAGCAGGTGAGGCAACTGGTGGCCCGGTCGCTGGGCGTGGATTTAATGGGGAAGAGGGGGTAATTTTCCATGCAAGGCAATTATACCGCCAATTGCCTTGCATGGAATCCATTTCCCCTTGAATGGCATATGGTTAATTTTACCAATCCATCATTCGGCGGTTTGAATGATGGATTGGCAAAACTTCAAAAGGAAGGGTGAAGTTATGGCCACCGAGCGTTCAAACGGAACGATTGTCAAGGTCAGCGGTCCTCTGGTCGTTGCCAGGGGCTTGTCAGGGTCCCGGATGTTTGAAATGGTCAAGGTGGGCGAACTCGGCCTCTTTGGCGAAATCATCGAAATCAGGGGCGACCAGTACTCCATCCAGGTGTACGAGGAGACGGAGGACATCGCGCCCGGGCAAAAAGTCGAGCCGACCGGCGTGCCGCTGTCGGCCGAACTCGGGCCCGGCCTTCTCCAGTCCATCTACGACGGCGTGCAGCGCCCGCTGGACAAGCTGATGGCAGGCTACGGCGAATTCATCGTCCGCGGCGCCGAAGCCGCCGCGCTCGACCGCAAGAAAAAGTGGAAATTCACCCCGGTCGCGAAAGAGGGCGAACAGGTCGGCGCCGGCGATATCCTTGGCACCACTCCGGAGACGGAGCTCATCACCCACAGGGTCATGGTTCCGCCGAACATTTCGGGCCGGTTGGAGTCGATCAAGGCCGGCGACTTCACGGTCGAGGAAATCATCGCCGTCATCAAGGCGGACGACGGGACCAAACACGAGATCGCCATGCTGCAGCGCTGGCCCGTGCGCATTCCGCGTCCCATCGATCACAAACTGCCGCCCCTCAAGCCGCTCCTTACCGGACAGCGCATCATCGACACCCTGTTCCCGGTCGCCAAGGGCGGCACCGCCTGCGTCCCCGGCCCCTTCGGTTCCGGCAAGACGGTGGTGCAGCACCAGTTGGCCAAGTGGGCCGACGCCGATATCGTCATCTTCATCGGCTGCGGCGAACGCGGCAACGAAATGACCGACGTGCTTCTCGAATTCCCCGAATTGACCGACCCCAAGTCCGGCCGCCCGATCATGGAACGGACCGTCCTGGTGGCGAACACCTCCAACATGCCGGTGGCGGCCCGCGAAGCGTCCGTCTTTACCGGCATCACCATGGCGGAATACTACCGCGACATGGGCTATTCGGTGGCGCTGATGGCCGACTCCACCAGCCGCTGGGCCGAAGCCATGCGCGAAATGTCCGGCCGTCTCGAGGAAATGCCCGGCGACGAAGGCTATCCCGCCTATCTCGCCAGCCGCCTCGCCGCGTTTTATGAACGCGCCGGCCTCGCGGTGGCGCTCGGCAAGGATCAGCGCGAAAGTTCCATCACCATCATCGGCGCCGTCTCCCCGGCCGGCGGCGACTTGTCCGAACCGGTCACCCAGGGCACGCTCCGCGTGACCAAGGTGTTCTGGGGCCTGGACGACCAATTGGCTTTCCAGCGCCACTTCCCCGCCATCAACTGGCTGACCAGTTACTCCCTGTATCTCGACGTCACCGACCAGCACTACGATGCCGAAGTCTATCCCGACTGGTCCAAGCACCGCCGCCAGACCATGGTCATCCTGAAGAAGGAAGCCGATCTGCAGGAACTGGTGCGCCTCGTCGGCATGGATTCGCTGAGCCCGGCCGACCGCCTCCTGATGGAAGCGGCCCGCATGGTCCGCGAAGACTATCTGAACCAGAGCGCGTTCGACGATATCGACACCTTCTCGTCCCTCAAGAAACAGGCGCTCATGCTGGACACCATCCTCCACTTCTACCAAACCGTCTCGAAAAAGCTCGACGCCGGCTACGATTTGGCTTCCATGCTCGATTTGCCGGTGATGGAGGATATTTCCCGCGCCAAGCTGATTCCGGAAAAGGAACTGGACCAGCGGTTCAACGACTTGAAGGACAAGATTACCGGTGCGGTGGAAAAGGCGGCGGTCAAGGCGCTGTAGTCCAATTTTACCATTCGCCAGACAAACACAAAGCGGAGTACAGATATGTCAACAGCATCAGCCAAGGAATTTCGCACTATCCAGAACATCGTCGGCCCGCTGGTTTTCGTCGACGGGGTGGAAGGCATCGGCTAGTCGGAATTGGCCGAAATCATCCTTCCCGACGGGAGCATCCGCCGCGGCAAGGTGCTGGAGACCCAGGAAGGCAGGGCGCTTATCCAGGTCTTCGAAGGCACCAGCAACCTGGACCCCGGCTCCTCCCGGGTCAAGTTCACCGGCAAGGGCCAGGAGATCGGCCTGTCTCCCGACATGGTCGGTCGCGTGTTCGACGGTTTCGGCCGGTTGACCGACGGCGGCCCGCCCATCATTCCCGAGAAATACGCCAACATCAACGGCGTGCCGATGAATCCGTACGCCCGCGATTTCCCCAACGAATTCATCCAGACCGGCCTTTCGACCA
>JAVBRW010000364.1:0-8087 GCA_031547475.1 Planctomycetota bacterium | reverse complement strand
TAAAAAAGCACGGAACCGAAGCGGAGGAAGTATCTCGAGACCCGCGCCGGTTCCAGCTCCACCTTCTGTTTTTCGGAGCGCGAGCGGTTCGCGCCGGAATCCGGAGGGCCTGACGGGCTGCGCGAGTGCGACCGCCGGTGGTAGTCCCCAAGAAGGGGTCCGGTCTTGGTGCGGCTGCGCGGCCCGGGGGAACCGTGCGAGGAAGAGGAATGGTGCCTCGACGGAGCTCCCCCAATGGGGAACGGGAAGAAGTTTACCCCCGTTCCTCCTCTCCGGATTCCGGTTCGGGCCGTTCGCGCCTCCGTTTTCATATACTGTGAAAACGAGGGTACAACGTTTCGTGTCTAAGCATGACTCATCAAGCGAAAAATTTCGTCGCGCAAAATTCATATAATGATATAATTATTATATGACCTATTTTAATACCATTTTTTATACTGATGTGTTCAATATGGATGCAGGAGGCGCTTATGCCGTTCAAGCCGGTGGACAAGCCGAAAAAAGCGGATTATGTGGTGGAAGGAATTTTTTCCCTTCTGGTCGGCGGCGATCTGAAAAACGGCGATCGTCTGCCGCCGGAAAATGAGCTGGCGGAAAAATTCCAGGTAAGCCGGATCACAATCCGCGAAGCCATCAAGGAGCTGTCCTTGATGGGTGCGGTCGTGGTCAGGCAAGGGGGCGGAACGTTCATTTCCAACTGTTCGCCCGAAAACTTCATGCGAAAAGTCATGCCCATCATCGCTTTCAGCCCGGAAAGCGGCAAGGAACTCTACGACGCGCGGCGCTACACCGAAATGGGCACAGCCTTTCTTGCCGCGCAGAATCACACGCCCGAACAGCTGGCCGAACTCCGCGCCATTCTCGATCGCCAGGCGAGGCTGTTCAAGGAAGAGCCGATGCAAGGTTCGTACAACCGGGTCGATGGCGAATTCCACGCCCATATCGCGCGCATGAGCGGCAATTCGTACCTGCAAACCATGTTCACGGCCCTGAGCGATCTGCTGATCGCCTATATCGGCAAAGTGCAAACCCTGACCAAGGCGCGCAAGGCGGCGATTGCCGAGCACGAGGAAGTGTTTCGGGCCATCGCGTCCCGCGACGGTAAAAAGGCGGAGCAGGCGATGTCCCATCACCTGCTCGCGGCCAAGGAATTTTTTCTGGAAGCGATTTCGACCTGATGCGGTTATGCGCCGTACTTCGCCCTGAACAACGGCTTGATGCCGCCGGCGGAAAGAATCGACATGGCGTGATCGCCGATTTTTTCGCAGGGAAGAACTTCCCCCGTCTCCTTGATGGTCACGCTGCCGTTGGCGATGTCGGCCGCCAGCGTCTGGCCGTTTTTGACTTTTCCGCTTATGCCTTTGCAGATGACCAGGGGAAGGCCGAGGTTGATGGCGTTCCGGAAAAAGATGCGGGCGAACGAATCGGCCAGCACCAGGCTCGCGCCCATGTTGAGGAGGGCGATGGGAGCGTGTTCGCGGCTCGAACCGCAACCGAAATTGCTTCCCGCCACCACGATGTCGCCTTTGACGAAATTGGGCGCGATCTTCGGATCGACGCCGTCGAGGCAGTGGCTGCCGATTGCTTTCGGATCGACCAGTTCGAGAAAGCGGCCGGGATAGATTTGATCCGTGTCGATATTGTTGCCGAGAACCAGCGCTTTGCCGGTGATAATGGTTTCCATGGCGTTTTTCCTTTCCTACTGCCTGAGGGTACGCGGATCGGTTATGCGGCCGTTGAGAACCGAGGCGGCGACGGTGGCGGGGGAGGCCAGATAGATGTCGGCGCCGGTCGAGCCCATGCGGCCGGGGAAATTGCGGTTGGACGCGGTGATGCACACTTCGCCGGGGGCGATGACGCCTTCGTGGGCGCCGAGGCAGGGGCCGCAGCCGGGCGTGGAAAGAGTGGCGCCGGCGTCCATCAGATCCTGGATGTATCCTTTGTCGAGGCATTCGCGCATCACTTCGGCCGAGGCGGGAATGACGACGAGACGCACGTATTTGGGCAGTTTTTTGCCGCGCAGGATGTTGGCGGCGATGGCGAAATCTTCGGTGCGGCCGCCGGTGCAGGTGCCGATCAGGCCCTGGTTCACCGCGATCGGCCCGACCTCGCCGATGGGGCGGACATTGTCGACGCTGTGGGGAACGGCCAATTGCGGCGACAGCTTCGACACATCGATCACATGCCGCTCGGCGTATTCAAAATCGGGATCGGTCGTCACCACCTCGAACGGGCGTATCGCCCTTGGAGTCACGTAATCGAGCACTTTCCGGTTCGGCTGCATATAGGCGGTTTTCGCGCCCATTTCCACCGCCATGTTGCATATGGCCATGCGACCGGGAACGTCCAGCCCTTCGACATAGCTGCCGGTGAAATCGATTCCCTTGTAAACGGCGCCGTCCGCCTTGATTTTGCCGAGCACATGGAGGATGACGTCTTTCGGATACACGCCGTCCTGGGGCTGCCCGTCCAGGCGGACTTCGATAATCTCCGGCACGCGGAACCAGAGTTCCCCGGATATGAGAATGGTCGCCATGTCGGTCGCCCCGACGCCGGTGCCGAAGGCGCCGAACGCGCCGTGGGTGGTGGTGTGGGAATCGGTGGCGACGATGATCATGCCGGGATAGATGAGTCCGGCCTCCGGCATCACCTGGTGGCAGACGCCGGCGTTGATGTCGAAATGGTGGGTCAGATCGTTTTCGATGGCGAATTGCCGCATTTCGGTATGGATTTTAGCCGACTGGATGGTCGGCGCCGGCGCGTAGTGGTCGAAGACGAAGGCGGCGCGATCCTTGTCCCACACTTTTTTCCCGCCCATTTCCTTGAAGGAATAGACAGTCTGGAGATAGAGATCGTTTATCTCGGCGAAATCCACTTTCGCGTTGACGATCTCTCCGGCGACGACCTTGTCCCGGCCGCAGTTCCGGGCCAGGATTTTTTCCAATGCGTGCATATCGGTATCTCCTTAATATCGAGTATTGAATATTGCATACGATATCCATATCATCATGGTACCCCGTACTTGACGGAAAGTCAAGTTCGTTGACGATATGCTGCGGGGAATGCGACATTCCGCCGCTCGAACAATTTTTTCATAGGTGCGAAAATGGAAACTCTCGAAATAATGCCGACGCGGATCAAAATCACGTCCATCATCAGGAACGCGATCCTGTCGGGCGAATTCCCTTCCGGATCCGAATTGTCCCTGACCGATATAGCGGGCAAATTGGGCGTGTCCCGCACGCCGGTCCGCGAAGCGTTCCAGACCCTCGAAGCCGAGGGGCTGATAGCTTTGCGCATGAACAAGGGCGCCCTTGTCAAGCCGATCAACGAGGATTTCATATACGATCACTTCAGGATACGCAGATTGCTCGAAGGGGAGGCGGTGTTCAGGGCGGCCAGACGCGGCATGGATGTCCAACCGCTGCTCGATCTGCAAGCGGCCGCTTCGGCAAACAACGATTCATTTAATGAGAAAGCGTACGAGGAATACAATCTGGCCTTCCACACCCTGATATGGAACGCCGCCGGCGGGCAAAAGCTGCGCGCGATTCTCGAATCGCTGTGGAACGGCCCATCCTACAGCCGGGCGGTGAACGATGCCGACCACCGGAAACATTCCATCGGGGAGCACGGCCGGATTGTCCGGTTGATCGCCAAGGGGGAAGCGGAAAAGGCCGAAACGGCAATGCACCGGCATATCGAACGGAGCATGGGAAACATACTGAAATCGTTGAATGCGGCAAAATAGGGGCGAGATAGATTTGCGGTTAAAGGCCGATGCGGCGGTACAATTCGGGCGGCGCCTCGTTCTCTTCCAGCATTTCCCGCATGGCGGAAAGCATGCGCCGGGCGAGGGCGGGATCGTCAAGTGGACCGGCTTGGCCCGGATCGGAATGCAAATCGAACAGCAAATCGCCGTACTGCATGTGCTTCTCGTACTGATAGCAACTGTTCTGCGGCGAGGTGGCGCCGCTGGCGGGGATTTTCATCAGGGGAACGCCTTTGGCGAAAGCGAAACCGTCGACCAGGCGGCGATCGGCCAGGCGCAGTTCGGCCAACGTAAACGGCGTGAATATGTGGAGCGGGAGAACGGTGTAATTGAACAGCGCATCGTCGGCGGTCCGGCCGGAACGCATGTAGACGTAGCGGCCGTCGGTGATGTTGACATGCTTGCCGAAATAGCCGAACAGCAGGCGTTCATGAATGCTCTGGCCGTCGGCCGCAACCGGCGCCAGCGCTTTTCCCCGCATGTGTTCGGACTGTTCGAGATCGAAAAAATCAAGCAGGGTAGGGGCGATGTCAATGGTTTGGGCGAGTTGCGCTCTGCGTTCGCCCGCTTTGCCGATGCGCGGATCCCACAGGAAAAACGGCGTCCTGACCAGCTCGTCGTAGCAGGGCATGTAGTTTTTCGCGAAATAGCCGTGCTCGCCCAACAGGAATCCGTGATCGGTGCACACGATCAGCATGGTGTCTTTCCACATGCCGTGCGCGTCCATGAAGTCCAGGAGCCGTCCAAGATACTGATCGCACATGCTGACCAGCGCGCGGTAATTGCGCCTTGCTTCGGCGACTTCGGGAGAACCCTTTTCCACCGGTCCGTAAAACGGCCAGTCGAAATCGCCGCCGGCGCCGTCCGCATACATGTCCTTGTATTTCTCCGGCACGAAATAGGGTTCGTGCGGATCGAAGTATTCTACATGCAGGTGCCAGTTGTCGGCGTCGGCGTTGTCTTCGAGAAAACGCATGGCGGCGGCGAAGGTTTGGGCATGGGGGTGATCGCGTTCTTCCCGCATGTGTTCGCGGTTGACCTTGTCCTGCCGGGGCAGATCGAGGTTGCGGGTGAACCCGTCCACTTTTCCCCGCCAGAGATCGCCTTCCTGTCCCCGAATCATTTCGCACGAAGAATATTTGGTCAGGTAGGTCGCGCCGCCTTCCTGCCAGTAATGGGCGTGATCGGTGACGCAATGGGTGTAGACGCCGTTTTCGCCCAGGAGAGCGGGCGCCGAATCGTCGAACGGCTCGAGCGGTCCCCAAGAGCGATGGAGGAAATTGTAGCGGCCGGTATGGAGCTCGCGGCGGGCGGGAATGCAGGGCAGGCTGCCGACATGGAAATTGTCGAACACGACCGTGCGCTCCGCCAGCCTGGCGAAGTTGGGCGCGATGGTAACGGTATCGCCGTAGCAGGGCAGATAGCCTCGGTTCAGCGAATCGTACATGACGGTTATGGCGCGCATGGCTTTCTCACCACCATTTGATCAGATCGGTCACCTCGTTCCGCAGCTTGACGAATTCGGGCGCCGAAATGTCGCGGGGACGCGGCAGATCGTCCGGGAGCAGCTTTTTCACCGTGGTCGGCTTGTTGGACAAAACCATTATCTTGGTGCCGAGATAGACCGCTTCCTCGATGTTGTGGGTGATGAAAATGACGGTGGTGCCGGTCAGTTGCCACAGCTTGACCAGTTCGTCCTCCAGCTTGAAGCGGAGTTCGATATCCAGTTGCCCGTACGGCTCGTCCATGAGGAGGAGTTCCGGTTCGGTGGCGAAGGCGCGGGCGATGCTGACGCGCTGCAGCATGCTGGCGGACAGTTGTTTCGGGTAATAGTGGCGGTATTTGTCGAGCCCGACGATTTCCAGGTATTTGTTGACCTGGTCCTTTTTCCGCGTGTCCGGGATGTGCTTGATGTCGAGGCCGAAGCGGACGTTCTGCTCCACCGTCAGCCACGGCATGGTCGAATTGCCCTGGAAAATGTAGGAAATGTTCTGCTTTTTCGGATCGACCGGCACGCCGTCCAGCAGGATTTCGCCGGCGGTGATGTCGTAGATTTTCGTCAGGCTGTTGAGGAACGTGGTCTTGCCGCAGCCGGTGGGGCCGACGACGCAGAACAGATCGCCCTGGTTGACGTTGAAGGAAACATTGTCCAGCACCAGCAAATCGCCGAACTTTTTCGTGAGGTTCCGCACCTCGACCTTGACCTTTTCGCTCATCGCCGCCTCCAAAATGTCATTCTCACAGAGTGCTGTCCATGATGCTGGTTATCTCTTTCCGGAGCGCGAGGAATTCTTGCGAGACATAGTCCCTGGGCCTCGGCATGTCGATAATGTATTCCTTTTTGACCGTGGCGGGGCAGTTCGACAGAACGACGATGCGGTCGGCCAGGTAGATGGCTTCCTCGATATTGTTGGTCACGAAAACGACGGTCCGCTTTTCCGTCTGCCAGATGCGCTGCAACTCCTCCTGCATGAGGTAGCGGGTCTGCGCGTCGAGGGCGCCGAACGGCTCGTCCATCAGCATGACCTTCGGTTCGTTGCAATAGACGCGGGCGATGCCGACGCGCTGCTGCATGCCGCCCGAAAGCTGGATGGGGAACGAATTCTCGAAGCCCTGGAGGCCGACCAGGTCGATGTAGCGCTGCGCACGTTCCCGCCGCTCCCTTTTCGACACGCCGGCCATGCGCGGGCCGTATTCGACATTCCCCATGGTGGTGAGCCAGTTGAACAGGGCGGTGGTCTGGAACACGACGCCGCGCTCGGGATTCGGCTTGTTGACCTTTTTCCCGTTGACGACGATGCTGCCCGCCGTGGCCTGCTCGAGGCCGGCGATCAGGTTGATGATGGTGGTTTTCCCGCACTGGCCGGGGCCGAAGAGGACGAGGAATTCGTTCTCGGGGGCGGTCAGTTCGAGGTCCCTGACAACTTCCAGCTTGCCGGCGGGAGTGGAAAAAGTCTTGCCGACTCCGGACAGGGTGATGATGTTGTCTAACATCCCGACTTGTTCCAGCGGCATAGAACGGCCTCCAGCTTTCTCATGATGTTGGCGAGAATGAACCCGACCACGCCGATGGCGACGATACCGGTCAGGATTTGGACAATGTCGTTGTTGCTCATGCCGGTGACGATCATCCAGCCGAGGCCCTCGGACGAACGCACCATTTCGGCGGCCAGCACGGTGGACCAGCTGCTGGACATGCCGACCTGGAGACCGGCGAATATCTGCGGTACCGCCGACGGCATGACGATGGTGAAGAATATCTGCCGCTGGTTGGCGCCCAGCATGCGGGCGGCGCCCACCAATTGCCGGTCCACGTCCCGCGCGCCGCTCCAGGCGTTCAGCGTGACGTTGGCGAACGAAGCGAGGAAGATGAGGAATATCTTGGCGCTTTCGCCGAGGCCGAACCAGATGATGGAAATAGGAATCCAGGCGATGGGGGGAATCGGCCTGATCACCCGGTACAGCGGCTGGAAAATGGCTTCCGCCACCCGGCTCCAGCCCATGGTGAGGCCGATGGTGATGCCTAGCGCGCTGCCGATGATGAAGCCGGCCATGACGCGGCCCAGACTGTAGGCGGCGTGCATGAGAATGCTGTGGCGGCCGACCTGGCCGACAATCCCTTTGTACAGCGCGACGAGGACGATGTCGGGCCGGGGAATGAGTTCGCCCAGCTTGGTCCCGTTGGTGGCGAGGAACCAGGCGATCAGAAAACAGCCGATGGAACCGGCGCCCCACAGGATGATGGACAGTTGCTCCGCTCTTCTCGTTTTCATTCCGCGTTCATCCCTTTGGCAACCCGCACTTCGATGGCGTGCAGGATTTTGTCGAGCACGGCGCCGACGACGCCGATGGATATCATGCCGACGATGATGATGTCGGTCCTGGACAGCGCCCGGCTTTGCTGAATCATGTAGCCGAGGCCGATGTTGGAGGCGAGGAGTTCGGCCGCGACCAGCGCCGCCCACGACATGCCGAGGGCGACCCGGAGGCCGGTGAATATCATCGGAATGGCGGTCGGGATGGCGATGCGGAACAGCGCCTGCATCCGCGACGCGCCGAAAATGTCGCCGACCCACAGGTGCACTTCCTTGGTCTGCTTGATGCCGGTGTAGGAGTTGACGACGCAGGCGACCAGCGCGCCCAGGAAAATCACCAGCGCTTTCGAAAAGACGCCGATGCCGAAGAGCAGGATGAAGAGGGGAATCCAGGCAATGCCCGGGATGGGGCGGAGAAGGTCGAACAGCGGCTTGACGATGCGGTCGACGTATTTGTTCCACGCCATGGCAATCCCGAGCGGAATGCCGACGACCGCTCC
>JAVBRW010000052.1:0-5959 GCA_031547475.1 Planctomycetota bacterium | reverse complement strand
GGAAATCGGCCGCGACCTTGCCCGCATGCTCAAATCCGGAGGCGCGTGACATGGGAAAAAACGGCCATGTGACCCTGGTGGGCGCCGGCCCGGGCGATCCCGGCCTCCTGACCCTCGCCGGCAAGGCGGCGATTGAAAAGGCGGAGGTGATATTGTACGACCGTCTGGTGGGCACCGGCATTCTCGCCATGATGCCCGCCTCGGCGGAAAAAATCGATGTCGGCAAAAACAAGGGCAACCACCCGACGCCGCAGGCGGAAATCAACCGCCTCATCGCCGATTACGCGCTGGCGGGCAAAAACGTGGTGCGGCTGAAGGGCGGCGATCCCTACCTGTTCGGGCGCGGCGCCGAAGAGCTCGAGCGTCTCGTTCCGCTGGGCATTCGTTTCACCGTCGTTCCGGGCATAACCTCGGCCATCGCCGCGCCGGCCTGCGCCGGCATTCCGGTCACCCACCGCGATTACTCGTCGTCCCTTCACATCCTCACCGGCCACGGCAAGGAAAACAGCCCGCCCGATATTCCTTATAATGAATTGGCGCGCCTCGGCGGCACGCTGGTTTTCCTCATGGGCTTGTCCACCGCCGGCGACATCTGCGCCGGCCTGATCGCCGCCGGCCTGCCGGCCGACACGCCGGCCGCGTTGATCGAAAACGGCACCCGCCCCAACCAGCGCCGGCTGGACGGTACGGTTGAAAATCTGCCGCGTCGGGCAAAGGAAAACGCCATCGCTTCGCCGGCCGTCCTGGTGATTGGCAAAGTGTGCGCGTTGGCGGAACAGTTCGACTGGATGGCGCGCCTGCCTCTTTGGGGCAAGCGGATTTTGTCGGTAAGTTCGCAGACGACCGGCGGGCGGCTCGCGGCCGCGTTGCGCGCGGAAGGCTGTCAGGTCGACGAACACGCCGGCATCATTCTCGAACCGATAGCGCCGCCCGCGCCGTTCTGGCGGGAGCTTTGCCGCTACGGCTGGATTGCTTTCACCAGCCGGTTCGGGGTCGAATGTTTTTTCGACGGCCTGTTCGCGAACAAGCGTGACATCAGGGAAATCGCCCACGCCCGGTTCGCGGCGGTCGGCTCGCAAACGGCGCGGGAATTGTCCCAACATGGCCTTGCCGCCGATTTCGTGCCGGAGGATTTCAACGGAAAAAGCCTGGGCGACGGGCTGGCTCGCCTGATCGGCCGGGACGCGAAAGTGCTCCTGTTCCGCGCCGAAGCCGGCGGCGCCGATTTGCCCGACGGGCTGCGGAACGCCGGCATCGCCTTCGACGATGTCCCGGCCTACCGCACCATAGAAAACCGGCTCGACCCGGAGACGCGCGGAAAAGTCGAAGCGGGCGGCTACGACGCGGTGACCTTCACCAGCGCCTCGGCGGCGGAAGCGTTCGCCGAATCGCTGGCGGGGTGCGATTTTTCCCGGATTACGGCCTATTGCATAGGCGAAACCACCGCCGCCGCCGCGCGCCGACGCGGCATGCGGACGACAACCAGTCCCGAAGCGACCATCGAGGCGATGGCACGCATGATTGTGGAAAAGGAGGCAACATAGTTGCGCCGCCCCTTCAAACGTCCATGGTTTTTCGAGCGCGCCGCTGGCGCATCATGACGCGGCGCTGACATCTTTCATAGGAGGCAAGACAATGAACCTGACCCATCGGCCGCGAAGAATTCGCGCCACGCCGCAACTGCGCCGCATGGTGCGCGAGACCAGGATTTCGCCGGACGCGCTGGTCCTGCCGTTTTTTATCCGCGAGGGACAAGGCATTCGTGAAGTTCTGCCCAGCCTGCCCGGACAAATCCGCTACAGCCCGGACACGCTGTCCGAAGGGGTCGAACAGGCGATGGCGGCCGGCGTCCGGGCCTTCCTCCTGTTCGGCGTGCCGGAACACAAGGACGAAACCGGCAGCGGCGCCTGGGCCGAGGACGGCGTGGTGCAGACCGCGCTCCGGCAGGCGAAGGAAAAATTCCCCGACGCCCTCTACATCACCGACGTCTGCATGTGCGAATACACCAGCCACGGCCACTGCGGCATTGTCGAGGACGACCGGGTCGACAACGACAAGACGCTGGATCTTCTCGCCAAAACCGCCCTGTCCCACGCCGCCGCCGGCGCCGACATCGTGGCGCCGTCCGACATGATGGACGGCCGGGTCGCCGCCATCCGCTCGTGGCTGGACCGGAACGGGTTTGTCGACACCTCCATCATGAGTTACGCGGTCAAGTACGCGTCCAACTTTTACGGCCCGTTCCGCGAAGCGGCCGGATCGGCTCCCGACTTCGGCGATCGGAAAGGCTACCAGATGGACTGGCACAACCGGCGCGAGGCCGGGAAGGAAGCGCTTCTCGACATCGAGCAGGGCGCCGACATGCTTATCGTCAAGCCCGCCCTCTCCTACCTCGACATCGTCGCCGACGTGGCGGCGCTGGCCGACTGCCCGGTGGCCGCCTACAGCGTCAGCGGAGAATACGCCATGATGCGCGCCGCCGCCGATCTGGGTCTGGTCGACGGCTACGGCGTCATGTGCGAAAGCGCCGCCGGCATTTTCCGCGCAGGCGCCGACATTTTGATAACCTATTCCGCCAAGGAACTGGCGGAAGCGATCCGGAAAGGCGATATCGGATGAAAACGGACAAGTCGGACGCGCTGTTCGCGCGCGCCAAAAAACTCATACCCGGCGGCGTCAACAGCCCGGTGCGCGCCTTCCGCGCGGTCGGGGGCCAGCCCCGCTTCATCGCCTCGGCCTCGGGCGCCAAAATCACCGACGCCGACGGCAACTCTTTCATCGACTACGTGTGCTCGTGGGGGCCCGCCATACTCGGCCACAACGATCCGGAAGTGCTGGAGGCCGCCGCCCGGGCGGCGAAAAACGGCCTGTCGTTCGGCGCCCCCTGCGAATACGAGGTGCACATGGCCGAGACCATCGTCCGCCTGGCGCCGGTGGAAATGGTGCGCATGGTCAACTCCGGCACCGAAGCGGTCATGTCCGCCCTGCGGCTGGCCCGGGGCTTCACCGGCCGGGACAAGGTCGTCAAGTTCGCCGGCTGCTACCACGGCCATTCCGACGGCATGCTGGTCAAGGCGGGTTCGGGAGCGCTGACCGGCGGCGTGCCGGACAGCGCCGGCGTCACCGCCGCGCTGGCGGCCGACACGCTGACCGCCGAATACAACGATCCGGGCAGCGTCGAATCCCTGTTCAAGGCCAACCCGGACGCCATCGCCGCCCTGATTGTCGAACCGATTGCCGCCAATATGGGCGTGGTCGCGCCGAATCCGGGCTTTCTCGAAGGCTTGCGAAACGTGTGCGACCGCTACGGCGCATTGCTGATTTTCGACGAAGTCATCACCGGTTTCCGCCTGGGCGTCGGCGGCGCGCAGAAATATTTCGGCGTGCGGGCCGATCTCGCGACCTACGGCAAAATCATCGGCGGCGGCATGCCGGTCGGCGCCTACGGCGGCCGGAAAGACATTATGGAAAAGATCGCCCCGACCGGCCCGGTCTACCAGGCCGGCACCCTGTCCGGCAACCCGGTCGCCATGGCGGCCGGCCTCGCCCAGCTGGAGCGGCTGGAAAAGGACCCGGGCATCTACGAAAAAATCGACGCGCTCGCCGCCCGCCTGGCCGACGGCCTGCGGGACGGGGCCCGAAGGGCGGGGCGCGCCGTCCGGGTCAACCAGATCGGATCGCTGTGCTGCGCCTTTTTCGCGCCCGGGCCGGTCGATTCCTACGCGACGGCGAAAGCGGCCGACACCGCCGCCTACGCGCGCTATTTCGCCGCAATGCTGGACAAGGGCGTCTACCTCGCGCCGTCGCAGTTCGAAGCCATGTTCGTGAGCGCCGCCCACACCGAAAAATTGATCGACAACACAATCGAGGCGGCCGCCGCCTCGCTGGGGGAGAATGCATGAAACTACCCGATACGGTCAACCTGCCGCCGGAAGAGATAGAGAAACGCAGTTTCGAAATAATCGGCGCCGAACTGGCCGGCCTCGGCATCGAATTGCCGGCCGACATCGCGCCGATTGTTAAACGGGTCATCCACACCACCGCCGATTTCGAATACGCCCGCAGCCTGTATTTTTCGGACGATGCCGCGGCGGAGGGAATCACGGCGCTGAAGAAAGGCTGCCATATCGTCACCGACACGCAGATGGCGCGCTCGGGCATCAACGCGAAGACCCTGCGTACGTTCGGCGGCGACGCGCACTGCCACATCGCGGACGACGACGTTGCACAGAAAGCCAAGGATGCGGGCTGCACGCGTTCGCGGGCTGCGGTCGACAAGGCGGCCGGACTGTGGGGCGATTCCCTCTACGTCGTCGGCAACGCCCCGACCGCGCTTATCCGCATTTGCGAGCTTGTCCGGGAGGGCCGCATCCGCCCGCGCCTGGTGGTCGGCGTCCCCGTCGGCTTCGTCAACGTGGTCGAAAGCAAGGAAATGCTTGTCGGGAGCGGCGTCCCGTGCATCGTCGCCCGGGGCAGGAAGGGCGGCAGCAACGTGGCGGCGGCCATCTGCAACGCGCTCCTCTATATCGCGCGGGAAACAAGGAACGGGGACGTCCATTGAACCCGGCTGTTTTTCATGCGGAGATCTTGTCGGAGTGCGTATGACAGGCATTTTTTCCTTGTGCATTTTCAGAAATGCCCTATGATCGGGTATCACTTTTTCAACCGGTGGCAATGCGGCATCACCATTTTCTTTCCCGACGAAAACACTGTCTTTTTCAATTCCCCTATGACGCTTCCGTTCGTGAAGTACTGATGGCTGGGCAATTGTTTTGGAGACGTTGCAAAAAAGGAGAGGGATTATGGGAAAAATGAGAGTATGGGCAATGCTGGCCGCCGGCATGGCGCTATGCCTCCATTCGCTGTCGGGTGCCGCCGCGGCCGGAACGCCGCCGTCGCCCGCGAGTCCGCTCACCATCAATCTGGTGGACGGCGGAGGCGCCATGGCTTTCACCCAGGAGGGGTTTGAAAGCTATGCCAGGGACAACCCGAAAATCGTTACCCGCTTCGCCATCACCAAGGCCCCGGCCCCGGAAATTCCCCCGAAGATAAAGGCCATGCAGGACGGCGGCCGCTGCGATATCGATCTGGTGGTCGCGGGCCAGGACGTTCTCGCGGCCGGAATCGAATTCGACATTTGGGAAAAGCTGCTTCCGGACAACGAGGCCGCCTTCCCCGGGGTTGTGGACACGTTCATCGATCCGGGCAAGAGCATCCAGAACAATTTGACGAAGGGATACGGGCTCGTGGTCGGCTTCATGCTGAACGGCGCCTATCCCATGTTCAACCCCGCCAAGGTCAATCCCGCCCCCACGACGACGCAGGAACTCCTGGATTGGGCGAAGGCCCACCCCGGCCGCTTCATTTACGCCCGCCCCGCCAATTCCGGCCCCGGCCGGGCGTTTCTCATGACCCTTCCCTATCTTCTCGGCGACAAGGATCCGAAGGATCCGGTCAATGGCTGGGAGAAGACCTGGGCGTACCTGGAGGAGTTGGGGAAATACATCGAATACTACCCCTCCGGAACCGGCGCGACCATGAAAGAGCTGGGCGAAGGCTCGCGGGACATGGTGATCACCTCCACCGGCTGGGACATCAATCCCCGCGCCCTCGGAATCGTCCCCAAGGAATTCGAAGTCGTCTTTTTCAAGAACATGACCTTCGTCAACGATGTCCAATATTTGATGATGCCGAAAAATCTTCCCGCCGAGCGCAAGGCGGTCGTGCTGGACATCATCAGGCATATGCTCCAGCCGGCGCAACAGGCTCTCACATGGGACAAGGGCTATTTCTATCCGGGTCCGGTCGTGAAGAACGTGCCCCTGTCCATGGCTCCGCAGGCGAGCCGGGACTGCATCAACGAATTCGGCCGCAAGGAATACGAAACCGTGATCGGCACGTTCCCGCAGGCCACGCCCATCGAATCCCAGGCGCTCGTCACCGCTTTCAGGATTTGGGA
>JAVBRW010000135.1:0-3155 GCA_031547475.1 Planctomycetota bacterium | reverse complement strand
AAACGCCTGAAAATCCGCATCAAGACCGCGACCTACAAGCGGCTCGAGGCGTTGGGGCTGGCCAAGATGTTTTCCCCCCCTGCGCAGGGTGACGGAGTGTACGAGGATCTGGAGCTGGTGCCCAGCGCCACCGCCCCGGTTCCGGATGAAGAAAAGGAATGAACATGGCTCTCGACGATCTGTCGGCAGACCAGGACAAAATGGAGCTTCGCGATCTGTACCGCCAGGAAACATTCACCGATGTCGGCCTTGGTTCCATCCAGCGCCTGACCCCGGTTACGCTTGACGGCGCCGACGATGCGTCGCGCCCCGCCATTTTCATGGGTTCGGCCCAGATCATGACGCCCCACGGCCCGCTTCCGGTCCAGTGTGAAATCAAGGCCGCCAACCTCCGCGAAGCCTGCCAGGCGTTCCCGCAGGCCATCAAGGACGCGGTTAACGACTTGGTCGAGCAGGCCCGCCAGTACGAGCGCGAACGCCAGGGCGGGATTGTCATTCCGAGGGGCGGAAAACTGGAACTGCCGTGAACCGCAATGCATAATTCACAATGCATAATGCATAATTTTTTCGTCATTATGCATTATGAATTATGCATTATGCATTGTGTTTTTTCTTGAAAACACAATCAAATGTCCATAGACGCCATTCTCTCCTTCCTCTCCCGCCACAAATCCGGCCCCATCGCCCTGGTCGGGCATCAGCGTCCCGACGGCGACGCCATCGGCGCCTGCCTCGGGCTTGCGTCGGTTTTGCAGTCCATCGGGCGCGAAACGCATGTCGTCAACCTGCTGCCCGTTCCCGAACGTTTGCATTTCCTCGACCTGGCGCCGACGCGGAATGACGATTCGCCGGACTGGCACAAGAAATACGCCTGCCTGGGCGTTCTCGACTGCGGCGACATCAACCGTCTCGACGAGATAAACCGTCCGGCCGCCACCGCCCTGCCCGTTTTCAACATCGATCACCACATATCGAGTTCCGGCGTGGGCGAAGCGGTGTGGATCGACCCGGTGGCCGGATCGGTCGGCGAAATGGTGGTCAGGCTGTGCCAGGCCGCCGGCTGGCCCCTCACCGCACCCGCCGCCAACGCGCTGTGGACAGCCATCGTCACCGACACCGGGCGCTTTTCCTTCGAAAACACCACGATCGCCGGCATGGAGGCGGCCGTCGCCTGCCTGGCCGCCGGAGCCAAACCGGCCGAGGTGGCGAATCATGTCTACCAGTCGATCGGCGTCGGCGAACGCTATCTCCAGGCCAAGGTCCTGACCCGGATGGAGCTGTTCGAAAACGGGAGAATGGCCATGGCGTGGATGCGGCAGGACGATTTCGCAGCCGCCAGCATCGGCCCCGAGGGGGCGCAGGATTTGATCAACCTGCTCCGCGACACCAACTGCGTGGAGGTGGCGGTATTCCTCTACGAAACGCCCGGCCCCGACGCCGGCGTCAAGGTGAGCCTCCGCACCCAAAGCCCCCACAACGCGGTGACGCTGGCCGCCAAATACGGCGGCGGCGGCCACACGCGGGCGGCGGGCGGCTATTTTTCCGGTACGGTCGAGGAAGCGCGACAAGTGATTCTTGAGGAAGCGCGGAAGATTTTCTTCCCCTGAGAGATGGCCGGGAGCGCGATCGGGAGCATGCCGTGGACGCGAAATACTGCGTTTATGCCGTCCTTTTCTTCGTCCTCGCCATCGGCGTCTGGGCGTTTGTCGCGCCCAGCGGCACCGGCGTCCGGGTGGTGATTGTCAAACCGGCGGCCGCCGCCCTGTACCGGGAAGGCGATCACGACGCCCGAGACGACGAGGCACTGTACGGCATGACCGGCGTCGTCGCCGACGGCATGGATGCCGACAACCGCTACCTGATCAACATGGAATACGACTACCGCGTGCGCATCCACCGGGACGATCTGCTCATCGACAACGCGGCGGCGGAAACATGGCTGTTCACCGCCAACCATTGCGTCATCGCGCCCTGGGCCGACATCCTTCCCGCGCCCGACAGCACCGCCTACCCGCCCCTCCTCGTCCTGCCGCGCGGCGCCAAACTGAAGGCGGAGGAAGAACCGGAAAACCCCAACTTCCGGAAAGTGACGCTGGTCGACGGCCGCACCGGTTATGTCCGCCGCCCCGCCCTGCGGGAACTGCGGAAATGGGACGCCGCCGGCGCGAAAACCGCCCGCGCGCGCGTCCAGGCGGACGCCTTGTCCTATGTCGGCACCCCGTACCGCTGGGGCGGCAAAACCCCGCAGGGCGTGGATTGTTCCGGCCTCGCCTCCATGGCCTACCTGCTGAACGGACTGGTCATTTACCGGAATTCCCAGCCCCGAGCCGGCTATCCCATCGCTTTGCTGCACATGAATGCCCCGGCCGGCGGCCACACGAAACAATCCCTCGCCAAGGCGAAACCGGGCGATCTGATCTACTGGTCCGGGCACCAGGCCGTCTATGTCGGCAACGGCAAATATGTCCACGCCAACGCCACTTCGTTCGACGTGCGGGTCAATTCGCTCTTGGCCGGCGATGCGGATTACCGGCCCGATCTGGCCGATCCGGCCGGCATTTTCGCCTGGGGAACCGCATTCCCGGACGAGCCGGAAAAACTGATTGTCCGCAGCTTCACCGCGCGGCGGGCCGACGAAAAAGGGCTGTACCGCTTTTATGCGCGGCTCGACGGCTACGCCCCCACCAAGGCGATTCTTTACCCCGAAGGCCGTGGGGAAGGCAAGCCGGAAGTCCCCCTTCTCAATCTCCGCCGCATGCTGTACGACGATCCCCAGTCCCAACATCCCGACGTGCCGCAATACCGCTACGCCAAACCGGGAACCTACCGCCCCGCCATCGTGTTCGAAAACGAAACCGGCTGGCGCCCGGGCGGCAAGACCATTTCCAGCGGCGTGTTCGTCATGCCGGAAGCGGTGGTGGTCAAGTGAACCGGTGTTTCGCTTGCCTTTCCCGCCCGGTCGGGTATTCTGATTATTTATATCGGTTTCCATGAGGAGATCATGGTTCGCACCGGAATAAATGTGTGTGACAGCCCGCGAGCCGCCCCCTCACCCCAACCCTCTCCCCCTCACGGGGGCGAGGGAGAATTGGTGGGCCAACGACAAAGTAAGGACGCTTGTTTTTCCTTTGCCGTGCGCCTAGTACGCTCCCTCG
>JAVBRW010000224.1:0-6690 GCA_031547475.1 Planctomycetota bacterium | reverse complement strand
GTCTTTTATGTCGTGCTGTCCCACACCAAGCTGGGCCGCCAGGTGTTTTGCGTCGGCGCCAACGCCGCCGCCTCGTTCTATTCCGGCGTCAAGACGCGGGCGGTCCTCCTGTTCGCCTTCATCCTGTGCGGCAGCCTGGCGGCGGTCGGCGGCATTTTGCAGGCGGCGCGGATGAACGCGGCGCAGGCCGGCATGGGCGATTCGTTCCAGATGCTGGTGGTGGCGTCGGTGGTCATGGGCGGCACCTCGATGTCGGGGGGCGAGGGCGGCATTCCCGGCACCATTGTCGGCGCCCTTATCCTGACCCTCATCGTCAACGGCATAAACCTGCTGCACATTCCGTCCCAGGCGCAATCGCTCATTACCGGAATCGTCATCATCCTGTCCGTTTTAATGGACATTCAGATGAAAAAGGTTACCATTCCCGCCAAGGCGCTTGCACCCCGGACGGCATAGGGGATGGGAAAAAAATCGATTGGAAACAACAGACAGGGAGCTTTCACCATGGCGGAAACGGGAAAAACGGCGGTCATCACCGGCGGCGGCAACGGCATCGGGCGCGAGACGGCGCTGCTGTTTCTGGCGGAGGGGTTCAACGTGGTCGTCGCCGGCAGGCACGAGGACAAGCTGAAGGAAACGCTGTCCCTGGCCGGCAAGGCGGCGGATCGCGGGCTGGCGGTCGCCACCGACGTCACCGATGCGGCGGCGGTCAAGCGGCTGTTCGCGGCGGCGGTGGAGAAATTCGGCCGCGTCGATTTCCTGTTCAACAACGCCGGCATCGCCGGCCCCGAGGCGGCCGGCACGCCGCTCCTCGACATCAAGCCCGAGACCTGGCGCAAGGTACTCGAAGTCAACCTGACCGGCACTTTTCTCTGCGCTCAGGAGGCGGTGCGGGTGATGATGAACCAGAAGCCGCAGGGCGGCCGCATCATCAACAACGGTTCCGTCTCGGCCCAGACGCCCCGGGCGAACGCCGCTTCCTACACTGCCAGCAAGGCCGGCATAACCGGCCTGACCAAATCCATCGCTCTCGATTTCCGCCGCTACAACATCGCCTGCGGGCAGATAGACATCGGCAACGCCGACACCAAGCAGGCCAGCCGCCACGCCCAGGGGTCGCTTCAGAGCGACGGCGAAGTGCGGGCGGAAGCGCTCATGTCGGTGCAGGACGTGGCGATGGCGCTTCTTTTCATGGCCAACCTTCCGCTCACCGCCAACATGCAGTTCATGACGCTCTTGGCGACGCAGATGCCGTTCATCGGGCGCGGGTGAGAGGAATTCGGGGACATGTTGCGCAATTGGCGGTTTAATTGCGTTACGTGTCCCCGAATTCCGGGGCGGCCTTGCATTTCAACCTGATTTCATCACGTTTGCCCGGATTACGGGGACACGTAACGCAATTAAACCGCCAATTGCGCAACATGTCCCCGCAATCCCGCAATCCTCCGTTGCGTTTTTTGCGACGGTATCACCTCACGACGTAATCCGGCTTCTCCCCCGCCGTCATTTTCGTGATATTGTGCCACGCGCTCCGCGAGCGCCGCCACCAGCCTTCGTACGAATGCCCGGCCGAGTGCGGCGTCAGGATGACGTTGTCGAGCTGGATGAGCGGATGATCCTTGCGGATCGGCTCTTCGGGGAACACGTCGATGCCGGCGCCGCCGATGCGGCGGGTCTGGAGAACGTCGACGAGCGCCGCCTCGTCCACCAGTTCGGAGCGGCTGGTGTTGATGAAGAGGGCGGTTTTCTTCATGGCGGCGAAACGTTCCTGGTTGAACATGCCCCGGGTGCTGTCCAACAGGGGGGCGTGCAGGGTGATGATGTCGGCGACGCGGACCAGCTCGTCCAATTCCACCTTGCGGGCGCCGAGATTCTTTTCGATATCCTCGGCCCGGAACTGATCGTGGTAGACGATCTCGGTCTCGAACGGTTTCAAACGGTTCGCGACTTTCCTGCCGATATTGCCGGCGCCGATAATGCCGACGGTTTTCCCGGACAGTTCGAACGTGTTGAAGCCGGTTATCGGTTTCCGCCAGCCGCCGGCGCGGACCGACGCGTCGCAGGCCAGAAGCTTTTTGTACAGGGCGAGGATGAGGGCGACGGCGTGCTCCGACACCGCCCAGGCGTTGGCGCCGCCGTTGGTGGCGACGGGAATGCCGAGTTCGGCCGCCGCCTTGATGTCGACCTTGTCGTAGCCGGCGGTGAGAAGCTGAATCAGCTTGAGCGATTTCGCCTGGCGCATAAGGCTTCCGGGCAGGGTGGCGGGATGGAGGACGAAATACTCGACTCCCTCGAACGCCTTGATCTTCTCCGCCTCACTGGCGGAAAAGGGAATGCAGGCGATGTCGTAGCGGTCGCCTTCCGGCGCCATGCCGATGAAAATGTCGGCGACTTCCCGGCTTTGCCCGTTGATGAAAAGTATTTTCTTCCTGTCCATGTTGTCCGCGCCTTTCCTATTCAATGAAATCGCTTATCCGAGGCATTCTTTCCGGTTGATGGAATATTTCGTCATGTGCCGCCACAGGGTGACGCGGCTGACGCCGAGCGTTTTGGCCGTCTTGTCCAGATCGCCTTCGCAGGCGAGGAGCGCTTCCCGCAGCCGCTTTTCCTCCTTCTGCCGCCGGGGGCTCGGGACGGCGACCGACTGGCGCGGGAGGGAGTTTTGGAGCAGCCCTTCGACATAGCCGGCGCTGACGTTTTCGCGCTTCGACATGGCGGCTATCCGCTCCATCGCGTTCCTGAGCTCGCGGATGTTGCCGGGCCATTCGAGCCGTTCCATATAGCGGAGCGCGCCGGGCGACAGGGTGATCTTCTTCCCCGCCGCCGCCGCGCATTCGTCCAGGAACGCCTGGGCGTAGCGCGGAATATCCTTCCGCCGCTCGCGGAGGGGCGGCAGGAACAGGTTGAGTATGTTCAGGCGGTAGTAGAGATCCTGCCTGAATCTGCCCTCCTTTACGAGATTGTGCAGATCGTTATGGGTGGCGGCGATGACCCGGACGTCGACCGGCGTCACCTTGTCGCCGCCGAGGCGCATGATGGCCCGCTCCTGCAGGACGCGCAAAAGGCGGCTCTGGAGCGAAATGTCCATCTCGGCGATTTCGTCCAGGAACAGCGTGCCCATGTGGGCGGTCTCGAACAGGCCCTGCCGCCCCTCCTTCTTGGCGCCGGTGAAAGCGCCCTCGACGTAGCCGAACAGTTCGCTTTCGAGCAGGTTGGCCGGGAGCGCGGCGCAGTTCACCGCCACGAACGGCCCGATGCCGCGCCGGCTGGCGCGGTGGATGCTTTGGGCGAACACTTCCTTGCCGGTGCCGGTTTCGCCGAGGATTATGACGTTGGCGTCGGCGACGGCGATGCTTTCGGCAAGCTGGATCAGCTCTTTCGTCCGCTTGTCGACCGACTGGATCATGTCGAACGAATAGCGCGCGACGTGGCCTTTGGCGTAGATGACTTCGCGGATGCGGCTTTCCATGTTCTGGATGCGATCGATTTCCTGAAAAGTGGCGACGGCGCCGATGACGCGGTTGCGGGAAAGGATGGGCGCCTTGTTGCAGAGGATCTGGTTGCCCTTGACCCGGTAGATGCGGTCACGCTCCTCCCGGCCGCTTTCGAGCACCGCCTCGAGTTCGAGTTCGGGCCAGACGTCCTTGATGCGCTTGCCGTTGCCTTTCCCCGGCTTGTATTTGAGAATGCGCTGGGCGACCGTGTTGATCAGGCTGATTTTCCCCGAATTGTCGATGGAAACGATGCCTTCGTGCGAATAGCCGAGCACGCCTTCGATAAAGCCGCTGCGGCTGCGCTCCTGCTCGAGCGACTTCAGCAGGCTCCGGGCGTGCAGGAAGGATTCGAGAAACGCCTCGTCGCTGGTGGGGATGGCGACATAGGGGATGTTGCGGCGCTTGGCCGCCTCGCCCGGCGTGTAGCCGCCGAGAATGACCTGCGCCCCCGCCGCCAGCGCGTCGTCGAGAATTTTGTCGATAGTTTCGGTGGATGGCAGGCGGGGGAGCACGTATTTGAGAATTTTCACCGACAGCGGTTTGGCCAATTGCTCGATGCGGCGGATCATGTTGGAAAAGGAGACCACCGCCACGGTCGGTCCGTAACGCCGCGATTCGTCCAGCGCCATGGCGAGATCGATGCCGGAAATGGGCACCGAGACGACGATGGCGTCGGGCAGGCTGTCGCGGATGATGCTGGCGGTTTCGCCGCGGGCGATAATGATGTCCACGCCCTGGTCGATGAGTTCCCTCGCCCGCTCCAGACCGGCCGCAAGCGACCCGATGGCGAAAATGATTTCGCCATGATACTCGGCCAGCACGCTTTCCATGCGCTGGAGCCGTTCCACGCTCGGGGCCAGAACCGCGATTTTTTTCATTGTGCTCCGCTTGCCATTGGTTCCCTGTAACAAAGGGGAACGCGAGGATTGCGGGGACATGATGTTTAATTATTCGGTGGTTTGAATAATTAAATTTCGTGTCCCCGTAATCCGATTCTTTGCCGAAAACCTTTTGGTGAGGAACCGGAATCAGGGGACACGAAATTTATTTGCCATACCGCCGGCAAATAAACATCATGTCCCCTGATTCCTCTCCTTTATCCAGTTGAGCCGTCCGCCGGCCTTGACAATGTCCAGTTCCTCCTGCGACAACGGGCAGGTGGCGGGCGCCGACGCGCCGTTCGCCGCGTTTTCCACCAGGTAGCGCCTGCCTTCGGCGAGGCGGGCGGTGTCGACCCGGGCGCGATCGCCCTGCTTGAACTTTTCCCGATCCGCCGGGTTGTCGAACACCAGCGGCAGTATGCCGAAATTGACCAGGTTGGCCAGGTGGATGCGGGCGAAACTTTCCGCCACGATGGTCCGGATGCCGAGATAGCGCGGGACAAGCGCCGCCTGTTCGCGGCTCGATCCCTGGCCGTAGTTTTTCCCCGCCATGATGACGCCGACGCCGGCCTTTTTGGCGCGATCGGGGAAGGTGAGATCGACGACGTTGAACGAATGCTTGGCAATCTCCGGCGTGTTGGACCGGATGGGGAGGAAGTTCGCCCCGGCCGGCACGATATGATCGGTCGTGATGTTGTCCGGCAGGTAGAGAAGGATTTCCGCCTCGATGGAATCGCCCAGCGCGTCGAGATCCGGGAGGGGGCGGATGTTGGGGCCGCGCCGGATCGGCATGTCGCGGGGGACGTTCTTTTCCGGCAGGATGAAGCGGCTGTCGTCGACGATGAACTTTTCCGGCACCTCGTACGGCATGGCCGGCCGGCCCAGCTTGGCCGGATCGGTGATGATGCCGGCGATGGCGGAGGCGACGGCCGTCTCCGGGGCGACCAGATATACGTTGCCGCTCGGGTGGCCGCAGCGGCCTTTGAAATTCCTCGGCACGGTGCGCAATGACACGCCGTCGGTCGGCGGGGCGAAGCCCATGCCGTTGCAGGCGCCGCAGAACATTTCGAAAATGCGGACGCCCGCCTTGACCAGCTTGGCGATGGCGCCACGCTCGAGCGCTTCCAGCATGACCTGCTGGCTGCCGCAATACAGCCCCGCGTCGACGCTCGGGTGGACGTGCCTGCCTTCGAACAGATGCGCCATCCACAATACGTCTTGGAGCGACGCGTTGGTGCAGCCGCCGAGGACGATCTGGTCGATCGGCTTGCCTTCGACTTCGGACACCGGCACGACGTTGTCGGGCTGGTGGGGAACGGCGATCAGGGCCGGCAGGGCCGACAGATCGATTTCGACGACTTCGTCGTAGACCGCGCCCGGATCGGCCGCTTGCGGCGACCAGTCTTTTTCCCGGCCCTGCGCCTTGAACCAATGGCGGGTGACATCGTCACTCGGGAAAATCGAGGTGGTGGCGCCGGTTTCGGCGCCCATGTTGCACAGGGTGGCGCGCTGCGACACGTTCAGGTGCGCGATGGCGGGGCCGGAATATTCGAGCGCGTTGCCGACGCCCCCTTTGACGGTGAGGCGGCGGAGAAGCTCCAGGTTGACGTTCTTGATGGACAGGTGGGGCGGCAGTTCCCCTTTCAGGACGACGTTGATGACGCGGGGCACCTTGAAATAGAACGGTTCCCCGGCCATCGCCACCGCCACGTCCATGCCGCCGGCGCCGAGGGACAGCATGCCGACGCCGCCGGAGGCGGGCGTGTGGGAGTCGCTCCCGAGGAGCGCCTTCCCCGGCACGGCGAAGCGTTCGACATGGACCTGGTGGCAGATGCCGTTGCCCATCGGGGAGCACACGCTGCCGTAGCGTTTCGCCATGTCGAGGAGGAAACGGTGATCGTCCGGGTTTTTGAAATCGGCCTGGAGCAGGTTGTGATCGATATAGCTGACCGCGACGTCGCCCCGGACGCGATCGATGCCGAGCGCTTCGAACTCGAGATAGGCCATGACGCCGTTGACGTCGTGGGTGAGGGTCTGGTCGATGCGGATGCCCACCCGTTCGCCCTTTTTCAACTCGCCGTCGACCAGATGCGAGGCGATGATTTTTTCTATCAATGTGAGAGGCATGGAATGCTCCGTAAATTGAGACGTCAGTTCTGAAATCAAATACGTGACTCGGCTTGGAATATGCGTGTGTGACGGCCCGCGAGCCGCCCCCTCACCCCACCCCTCTCCCCCTCCCGGGGGCGAGGGAGAGTGGGTAGCCGCAACGACAAAGTAAGAACGCCTGGTTTTCCCTGGTCGTGCGCCTAGTA
>JAVBRW010000154.1:0-4124 GCA_031547475.1 Planctomycetota bacterium | reverse complement strand
CCCCACCCCTCCCCCCCTCCGGGGGGCGTGGGAGCGTACTTGGCTAACGGAAAAGTAAAACAAAGCGCCCCTACTTTGTCATCGCGCCCACCAACTCTCCCTCGCCCCCGTGAGGGGGAGAGGGTTGGGGAGAGGGGGCGGCTCACGGGCTGTCACACACGGTTTTTTAAGGTTCTATCGCATTACAAATGTCGAAATCAATAAATCTACAATCTACAATCTTAAATCATTCATTCCGGCATAAGCAGATTCGGCAGGTACAAAACGACGTCCGGCACATAGGTGATCAGCAGAAGGACGAAAACCATGACGCCGATGTAGGGGAGCAGGGTTTTTATGACTTTGCTGATCGGTTCGTTGGCCAGGCTGCAGGCGACGAACAAGGTCACCCCCACCGGCGGCGTGCACATGCCTATGGCCAGGTTGATGACGGTCATGACGCCGAACAGCGTCGGATCGACCCCGACCTTCACCACCAGCGGCAGGAAGATGGGCACCAGGAGCAGGATGGCCGGCGTGGTGTCGAGAATGGTGCCGGCCGCCAGGTAGATGATGTTGATCATCATGAGGATGATGTACTTGTTCGTCGTGATGGCGAGCATGGCGTTGGCGATTTTGACCGGCAACTGCTCCCGGGTGATGAGCCAGCCGAGCACGGCGGTGGTGGCGACGCAGAACATGCAGATGCCGGTGATGATGCCGCTCTGCACCAGCACGCCCGGGATATCCTTGAGCTTCAGGTTCTTGTAGATGAACATGCCGACGACGACCGCGTACACCACCGCCACCACCGACGCCTCGGTCGCGGTGAACACGCCGGACAGGATGCCGCCCATGATGATGACGGCCATGAAAAACGCCCAGAACGATCCCTTGAACGATTCCCAGCGCTCGCGGTTGGTCGCTTTCCGCTCGGTCGGGTAGTTGTGGCGGAGCGCGAACAGGTAGGACAGGCCGATCAGGGCTAGGCCGATCATGACGCCGGGAATGTAGCCGCCGAAAAACAGCCGGCCGATGGAGACGTTGGCGGTCAGGGCGAAGATGACCATCGGGATGCTCGGCGGGATGATGACGCCGATGGAGCCGGCCGTCGACATGACTGCCGCGCAGAAGCCGCCCTGGTAGCCTTTTTCCTTCATCGACGGGATGAGGACGGAACCGATGGCGGCCGTGCTGGCCTGGGCCGATCCGGAAATGGAGGCGAAGAACATGCCGGCGAGGGTCGCCACCATCGGCAGCCCGCCCCGGATGTGGCCGACCAGCGTCATGGCGAAATCGATGAGTTTCCGCGAAATGCCGCCCCTATCCATCAGGCAGCCGGCCAGGATGAAGAACGGCACGGCGAGGAGCGGGAACGAATCGAGCTGCGAAAACATCTTCTGGATGACGATGAGGAGCGGCACTTTTGAAAAGAAGAAAATGGTGGCGGCGGTGCTCAGGCCGATGGCGATGGCGACCGGAACGCCCAACAGCAGCATGACGACGATGGCACCGCTGACAAAGGTAATCATTCCGCGCACCCTCCTTCCTCGGCTCCGGCGACAACCGCCTCGATGACGGCGGCGCCGCCGCCCACGCGGTGGGCGACCAGGTGGATAATCATGAACAGCCCGGACAACGGTACGCAAAGGTAGGGGTAGCTCATGGGTATGAGGAGGGCGGGCGACACCTGGTTCCGGGTGAACCAGGCGGTGTAGGCGCCGTAGCCGAGCATGAGGGCGGCGAAGGCGAAGACGCACAGGGAAATTATCCAGCCGATGTGCTGCTGGAGCCGGGAAGGCAGTTGGCTCAGGAGAAAATCGACGGAAAAATGCTTGCCGTAGGCGATGGCGTGGCAGGCGCCCATCATGGTTATCCAGATGAAGAGGAAGCGCGCGACCTCCTCGCTCCAGGAAATGGGGTTTTCGAACACGAAGCGGGCGATGACTTGCGCGAAAGTGACCGCCACCATGATGAGGAACGCGACCATGATGAAGGTGCGCTCCAGCCATAAGGCTGCCTTGTCCAATTGTTTCATGTTGTTTCACCTTTGACAAAAAGACGGAAATCGTAAAGGCGCGGCGCAAGGGGTGAAAGCAAAGCGAATGGGATCGGTTCAAGTGAAAGGCATGTATATCTCCTTTCAACAATCACCTAATGAAAATGAGTGTTCATTGATTGAATGCTTGCATTGTAACCCGGAAAAGCAATTTGTCAAGAAAAAGCGCATATTTTTTCCGTAAAAAACAATACAAAATGGCGATAAAAAAATGCAACCCACTTAAAATTAAGTGGGTTGCGTATATGAAATTACTTTATCATCGGGAAAGTATACTATGCCGCCTCCTTCGGCAGTTCGGTCGTCTCCACTTTCGGCGGCATGGCGAGGGAGAGGACGACGAACACCACGAGCGCGCAGACCAGGCCGGGGATGACCGGCTGCTGTTCGAAGCCGAAAAAGCCGACCGGCGACCACCTGCGCTCGAACATGACGGACACCACGCTGCCGACCACCAGGGCGGCCAGGGTGCCGGCGGTGGAGGACTTCTTCCAGTAATGGCCGAGGATGTAGGGGAAGAAGGCGCCGGCCGCCCGCAGGGTGAACGAGAACATCAGGAGATCGATGATGCTGGTGGCGGACATGGCGACGATGAGGCTGAACAGGCCGACGAAAAGCATGCCTATCTGGGTGACGCGCATGACTTCGGTGTCGCTGGCGTTTTTCTTGATATATTGCTTGTAGATGTCGTTGGCGAAGATGGAGCCGGCGCCGAGCATGTCCGAGTCGGCGCTCGACATGGTGGCGGAGATGACGCCGGAAAACAGCAGGCCGACAATGAGCGGCGGCATGGTCAGGTGGGCCAGGAGCGGCAGGGAATAGCGGGCGCCGGAGGCGAGGATTTCCGACTTCGACACCTTGTCCATGTTGACCAGCGCCAGCATGACGATGCCGAGGATGGTCGGGATGAAGGCGTAGACGGCGTTGATGAGGGCGGCGATGATCGAGCCCTGCTTGGCCGCCTTGCCGTCGCGGGCCGAGTAGTAGCGGGCGACCGCCTCCTGCCCGACGGTGAAGGTGGCGACATACATGATGACCAGCGCCAGGATCGCTTTCCAGCCGCCGATGCCGCTGATCAGGTTGAACGTTTCCGGCGGCACGTTGGCGACGACATTGCCCCAGCCGCCGGCGTAATCGATGGAGAACGGGATGGCGGCCGCCATGCCGAACACGATGAGCCCGACCTGGAGGAAGTCGGTGATGGCGACGCTCCACATGCCGCCCATGACGGCGTAGATGGTGACGACGACGGCCACGCCGATCAGGGCCGTTTTCCAGCCGAGGCCGAGCATGACCGAGACGATGGTGGCGGAAGCCATGAACTGGCCGGCGGTCAGGCCGATGAGCGGCAAAAGCATGGTGACGGAGGTGAACAGGCCGGCCGTCCCGCCGTAGCGGCGGCGGAAATATTCGGGAACGGTGCGGACTTCCGAGTTGCGGATTTTCGGCGCGAGGAAGGTGAGGATGATGAAGGCGATGCCCATGGTCATGACGTACCACGACGCGCTCAGGCCCCATTGGGAACTGCCGAGATTGCTCGCCTTTTCCACCACCCCGAGGGAGCTGCCGCCGCCGATCTCGGTGGCGGCGAGGGTGCCGGCCATGAGGATGGGCCCCATTTTGCGCCCGGCGACCATGAAATCGGACGAATTGCTGATGCGGAGCGACGCGTAGTAGCCCACGCCGAGCATCGCCAGCATGTACACCAACACGATAACTACCACGGTAATGTTCACTGGTTCCCCCTTCCTTAGAATAAAAATTGTCCGCGTCGACGCGGTGTGGCCGGGATATTCCCGAAAATAAGAAAACGTTTACCTGGTACGATATTATAAATACTCCATTTTTCCGCACGTGCGCGGCCCAGTCATTCGGGCGGACACGCGGCTGTCAAAACAACTGACAACCGCATATCCGCCGAATTACCTTGCCGCATTTGACCACGGAAAAGTGGAGGGTTTCACATATCGTAACATTGGATTGCGGGGACATGTTGCGCAATTGGCAGTTTAATTGCGTTACGTGTCCCCGTAATCCGGAACAGCCTTACAATTCAGGCTGAATTCGCGAGGTTTCCGGGGGAATT
>JAVBRW010000466.1:0-4122 GCA_031547475.1 Planctomycetota bacterium | reverse complement strand
ACCCAGCCAGTGAGAAAAAGACCGCCAGAGCAGGATCCCCTGCGGCAGTCCTTCCACGGCGGTGAGGATGCTTGAACCCGTCGTAGTGAAGCCCGAGATGGATTCAAAAAGGCTATCCACGAACGAGGGGATGGCGCGGCTGAAGAAGAAGGGCAGCGCGCCGATCACCGAGATCATGATCCATGCCAGGCCCACGATGAGAAAGCCTTCCTTGGCGTACATGTTCTTGCGGCGGGGCCTAAGCAGCGAAAAGGCCGCGCCCAGGATGACCAGGATGACTCCGAACAGCGCGGCCGATGCGTTGAACGTGATTTTGCGTATCGTTTCCATGAAACAATCCTTTTTCGCCTGTAACATTAGCGATGCCGGACCCGATAGACGGCGGCAGCCGGAGCGCCGGCCGCCGTGGCTTGCCGACATCAGCGCTTTTGCACCGCCATCAGCAAATCGAAGACTTCCTGCATGATCGGATCGCCGCCGATGTACTGTCTGTACACGTCGCCGACCATCTCCTTGGCCTTGGCGGCGTCGATGGCGACGAACTTGACGTCCGCCTCCAGCATGCGGCGCTTGTACCCGTCGGAATCGCTGGCGCAAAGGGCGCGATTCCACTGGGTCATTTCCTTGGCGCAGTCGACGAGGATTTTCCGCAGATCGTCGGGCAGCTCGGCCAGGGCGTCGCGATTGATGACCACGGAGCACTCGTTGACCATGTGATGCGTTTCCAGGTAGTTTTTCGCCAATTCGTAGATGCCGTAATTGACGGCTGTCTCTGTTGTGCCCTCCATCGCCATCACCACGTTCTGTTGCAGGGCGGTGTACATTTCCGGTGCGGGGATGGGCGTGGGATTGGCGCTGAAGGCGCGGAACGTCGCCACCTGCACGGGGGATTCCGGCGTCCTGATTTTCAGGCCCTTCATGTCCGCGAGGCTGTTCAGGGGGATGCGGCTGTAGACGTCTCGGGTGCGGATGCCGTCCAGCCAGGCCAGCACCGTCATGTTGGTCTTTTCCTCCAGGAGCCGGTTCAACCGTTGCCCGACCTCGCCGTCGGCGGCGGCGATGAACTTGTCGGTGGATGGGTGGATGAACGGTAGCGACAGGATGCCGAAGGCGGGGACGTAGTTGCTGTACAGAGCGTTTTCGCCCAGCCCCATCTCGATGGCGCCGAAATTCATCGCCTCGATGATTTCGCGCGCCCCGCCGAGGGCGGCGGCGGTCGAAACGTTGATCTGCAGGCGGCCGCCGCTCCTTTGTTTCACCTGGTCGGAGAACCAATAGAAGGAACGCGCCTCGATGGATTCGTCGGTGGCATGGGTGCCGATGGTGAAGGTGTATTCGGCGGCGTTCATGACGGCGCAGACGGCGAGTGCAGCCAGCACGGCGGCGCTAAAACGGCGGATTTTCATGTTTACCCTCCATTGCTCAAACAGGACAGAGACTGTGCGGCACGAAAACGGAACGACAACGCATCCGGAAGCGATCGATAGAACACCTGCTACGACAGTCGGAGAATAGGCGCACAATCGCCGAGGTCGATTGCGTGCCTCAATTTCTATTGATTTGGGGAAGACCGGAATCGTAACTGTCCGCAATGAAAATGGCTGTCCGCTCTTGTGGTGCGCCGATTCCGGGCCGAATGCCGTGGGGCGTGACACACGGAAACGGCTGTCGATGTTTTGATTGTACGCCATGAAAAGAGAATAGCAATTCGTAAAATACGCATTATAATGCAAATATTGCGCAGTTCTTTCGCTATTTCTAAACAGGCCGCAAGCATCGCTTTCGGCGCATTCACAGGTGACGATGATGAAGAAGCTCGCTGTCGCCCTTCACATGACTCTGGACAATTACCACCGGCTGGATCTGGCGCTGGGGGTTATCAAATATGCGAAGGAGCAGCCGAACTGGCGCGTGCACGGCAGTTTTCACACCTCGAAACCGGTAATGAACTACCAGGCATGGACGGGAGACGGCATCATCAGCGTGTGCCACTACCGGGAACAGGCGGAAGCGATTCTCGCCACCGGCCTCCCGATCGTCGACATGGTGGAGGGATTCGCCGACGCGCGGATCGTCAACGTCACCCCGGATAACGCCGAAGCCGGGCGTCTGGCCGCGGAGCACCTGCTGTCGGTCGGCTTCGCCCGGTTCGCCTTCTGTCATGTCGCCGGGACCAATTGGTCATATCTGCGCGGCCGCTCCTTCGCCGATGCGGTGGGGATGCCCTTTACGGATATGCCGGTATTCGCGCGCGACATCGCCTGGTGGCAAAGCACCGCCATGCCCAAGTCCCTGGACAGGTTTCTCCTTTCGCTGCCTCCAAGGACCGCCATTCTCGCGGGGGATGACAACGCGGGAGTGAAAATCGCCGCCGCCTGCCAGAGATGCGGACGCAGCGTTCCGGACGATCTCGCCATCATGGGAATCGACGGCGACACGCTGCAATGCGAGCTGTCCTACCCCTCGCTGTCGACCATCCCGCTGGACGGCATACGCGTGGGCTACGAGGCTGCGAGGCGGCTGCACGAGTTGATGCTCGGGCAAAAGCGGGCGTCCTGCACGCCCTTGCGCATTCCCTGCAAGCGGGCCGAAGTGCGCGCCTCGACCGAAACCATCGTGTGCGCCGACGAGGCGGTGCGGCGGGCTCTCATATACATCAGGCAGAATTTCGCCTCGAACCTGTCGGTGTCCGACGTCGCCCGCGCGGCGGCGGTGAGCAGGCGCACGCTGGAAATCCGCTTCCGCCGACACCAAGGCGGCACAGTACTGGCGGAAATCCACGTCCACCGCCTGCGTCACGCCCGCTATTTGCTGGAGGACACCGAGCTTTCCGTGGACAGCATTTACCGTCGCTGCGGCTTCATGACGCACCAGCTGTTCTACAGCATGTTCAAGCGGCGGCACGGCATGACGCCGCAGCAGTACCGGAAAAAGCACGGAGCCGCGAAACGAGGCGGCGAAGAGGAGTTTTCTTAGATTGCGGTGAAAATTGCGGGTCGACGTCGAGGACAATGGGGAAGGGCCGGTTGCCGAACAGGACTCACATCTTTGTCGTGCATTCCCGCAGTAGAGATAAAATAATTAAATTAAAAAATTTTTAATTTTTTAATTGACTTTACGTCATGTCGCCGTATCATGGCGGCGTCGGACGATTGTCCGGTTCGGCTAGACACGATACGCAGGCGCTCACCCGCGCCCCACATGATACGCCGCAGGAATCCCTCTCGTATACATCGACCGTAGGCTTTGTTCGGCACAGGCCTCTTCCCGCTCCGGATGCGCTTGCGTCCGCGTCGCGGCCGAGGCGTCATGTTTATTGTGTGCAACGTATCCGGGATTGTTCCCGGACCTCATTCTCCGCGGCGCTGTCGCCCGCGAACGTCCCCAAGAAAGGTTCTCGCAATGAATCTCAAAGAAGGCGCCAGAAAGGGTGTCGGCGTCATGCCCGCGTGCATGACCCTGTGGAACGAGGATCAGACCTACAACAAGAAGGGCGAGGAAGCCTACCTGACCTGGCTCCTGGACAACGGCGTCCACAGCCTCTCCATCTGCGGCTCGACCGGCGAGAACATCGCCATGAACTTCGAGGAACAGAAGGAGATTATCGAGCACATCTGCAAGTTCGTCGACCGCAAGGTGCCTGTCTACGCCGGGACCGGCTTCTATTCCACCGTCAACACCATCAAGATGAGCCAGTGGGCCGAGAAGTGCGGCGCCGACGGCGTCATGGTCATCCTCCCCTTCTATCTCAATCCCCACAAGAAGGCGGTGATGCAGCACTTCCGCGAACTCAGGAAGAACATCGGCATCCACATCATGATCTACAACAACCCCTGGTTCGCCGGCTACGAGTTGACCACGCCCGAAATCAAGGAGCTCGTCGACGAGGGCGTCATCACCTCCATCAAGGCCGCGCACGGCGATCCCAACCGCGTCCACGAAGAGCGCTTCGCCTGCGGCGACAAGCTTGACATCTACTACGGCCACGATTATTGTGCCGCCGAGGCCCTTCTCTGCGGCGCCGACGGCTGGCTCTCCGGCTTCCCGGCGGTCCTGCCGAAGCAGTGCGTCGGCCTCTACAACGTCTGCAAGGAAACCAGGGATCCGGCCAAGGCCATGGCC
>JAVBRW010000108.1:0-4722 GCA_031547475.1 Planctomycetota bacterium | reverse complement strand
CAAGACGCTGTTCGCAACCAACTTCACCGCCGGACGGGGAGGTTGGAAATCCCGCAAGGAGTCCTTGCCGCAATGGGTAGCCGACTCCGGAGTTGCCCGGATGGCAAAGCCGGAAGTGGACGCCATATCACGAGCGACACCCAGTTCGGGCACCATTCGTGTTGCTTGGTATTGCGACGACATGAACGGCAAGCCTGTCCCGGCCGGTCAGTACGTCATCAACCTGGAGGCGTCCTTGCGCTGGGAAAACCGCGTGCTTTACCAAGCAGCCGTCCTTCTCGGTGGCGAGGGCAAGGAGGAAAAGCTGGAACCCGCCTTCTTCGGCTCAAGCACGGCGGAACGGGGTATGGTGACGAACGTCACCGTTCACTGCCGACCGTAGCTTGGGGTCACCAAACATTACAAACACCATCATGGGGGAGCGCGCCAAAGCGCGCTCCCCCATGTCGTCAACACCACCCACCATACTGGCCTGGCCACGTTTGCAAGTAGGTATGCAAGTAAGTCTGGGAGAACAGGGCGCTACGACGCCCTGTTCTCCTTCTGGAAAGTATGACTTCGACCTGGAACTGTCCCTTTCTTCTGTCGGCCGCTACTTGCGTCGTTGGGGATTAACCCCGCAGAAACCGGCTCGACGAGCGTATCAGCGCGATGCCAAGGCTTGCCAGCGGTGGATGGATGAGGAGTATCCCGCCATCAGGGAACAAGCCAAACTTGACAAGGCCACCATACTCTGGGGCGACGAATGCGGCTTTCGCTCTGACCATCAAGTCGGAATACGTTATTCGAAGCGCGGCCAGACCCCAGTCATCCCCGCCTCCGGCAGCCGCTTCAACTGCAACATGGTCTCGGCCATCGACAACTCCGGGCACCTGTACTTCAAGATGTTTGACGGCAAGTTTGACGCCAAGGTGTTCATTGACTTTATGGGACGCCTGATACGACAATCGCGGCGCAAGGTCTTCCTGATCGTCGACAACCTCCGAGTCCACAGGTCGAAGGAGGTGGAGGAATGGCTCGCCAAGCAGGCCGGCCAAATCCGTCTCTTCTTCCTCCCCAAGCACAGTCCTGATTTGAATTCCGACGAGTACTTGAACAACGATGTCAAATCCAATGCCGTAGGGCGGCGCAGAGCCTCGAATAAGGCTGAACTTAAAGCAAACGTCAGCGTCTATCTACGCAGCACACAGAAACAGCCGGAGATCGTCAAGCGCTTCTTCGAAGAACGACATGTGAAATACGCCGCAGTGTAAATTTATTGTTGGCCGGGTTAATAACGGAATCAATAAAACGCGGCGGGAACACTTTCTTATGGTGCCATGCCTATGCGCTCGCTAAAAAAACTCGCACTCTTCTTGTCGTCGATCTGCCTGGAGGCGTTTTTCACACCAGGCCGGTGACAAAGAGAGCGCGAGTTTTTTTGCGGCGCCGCATTTTGCATGCGTGAACAAGGCTGTGTTTAACTCGGATTGGAGACGACGATATCGTACGCCGGCTCGACCCGCTCGGCAGTGATCACGCTGCACGTTTCGGCGGAAGGGAAACGTTTTTCCACGATATCCATGGCCATGAGGGCGGAGTGGTTCATGTCCAGGTTGCGGTACACGCCCAGGGGGCCGATGAAATAGATGTCCGGCATGGCGTCCGCCATCGCCGCATATTTCTGATGCTGCTCGCGCGCTTCGAGCGTGGGCAGGGGATAGTAGGGATCGCCGTTCTCGTTCGGGTATTCGTAAACGACCGTGGTCTGCTTGGAATTTTCGCGGGTCCAGTGCTTGAATTCGGTGGCGCGCATGAAGTCGTAGTCGTTCGGATAATGCACCACCGCCTCCGGCTGATGCCATTCATAATCGTAGGTCTTGAATACGAAGCGGACGGAGCGGTAGGGAAGCCGCCCAAGCCGGTAGCCGAAGTATTCGTCGACACAGCCGGTGTAGATGGTGGGCAGGCGTTTGTAATCGTCGGGCAGATCGCGGTAGCGGCAGTTGAGCCGCGTTTCGATGGAGGGATGATCGAGCATGTTGGTGAACATGGCGGTGTAGCCGTGTTCGGGAATGCCCTGGAAGCCGTCCAGGTAATAGCGATTGTCGCTGTTCAGGCGGGCCGACTCGCGCCCGGCTAGGAATACAGGCAGATCTTTCGAGTCGAGTCCCCAATACTTGCGCATATAATTGTCGAAGAACATGCTGTACAACTCGATGCCGATCCTGTTGATGACGGCGTCCCGGAGGTTTTTGGGGCTGTCCTGGCGGGTGCGGCGCAGTTCGAAGAACCTACCGATGGTGTCGGCGTTGAGGTCGAGAGTGTAGAGTTGGTTGATGGTGTCGATGTTTATGGGGAGAGGCACATACTTGCCTGCGACATAGGCCTGGACGCGGAGCTGGTAGTGCCGCCAGTCGGTGAACCGGTTGAGAAAATTCCAGACCTTGGGATCCCGGGCGTGAAAGACGTGCGGCCCGTGCATTTGCATGGTGATCCCGGCGGCGTTACGCGCATCGTACGCATTGCCCCCGATGTGGTTGCGGCGCTCCACCACCAGAACCTCATACCCTTTTTCCGCCAGGAGCCTGGCGGCGACACACCCGGAGATACCGGCCCCGACCACAAGCACGTTTGCCATACTGTTCCCCCTGAATTTGTGCAGTCTTTCGATTTCCGAGGCGTAACATCATCAATATCTATACGCTATTTGCCTGGATAATCGTTTCCCCATCCACACGGTGTGATCTATTATCCGAAAAAAGTTGATCGAATGCAAGCGGACTTTTCATCATCATACGGCTATAAACTACTAGCCGCCCGGTAGGAATCAATCGGAATTGGCAAACCACCAGCCAATTCGGTTACGCCCCGAACTCCTTGCGTTCCTGGAAGTTGACCTCATTACTGCGTCATTCATGCGTTTCCTTTGTGGAGGAAGGATGCTGGAGGAGAATCTTGCTGCTCGGAAGAGGATGATCCGGTATAGTTGCCATGTCATTTACGCCGCGTACGCCATGGGGATCCTGGAAGTTTTGCTGCGAGGGAATGTCAGGAAGGGTGACTTAAGTGGAGGAAAACGATGATGGCGTCAGGATACTCGTTGACTCTATCAAGGGTTGAGTCAGAGCATTTTCCGAATATTCACAGGCTTTTGTAAAATGCGCGGGCAAGGCAGCCCCCGACCGTAATCCAGTCCTCCGTTGTCGGAGTGCCGCAGCAAACAGGATATGTCGATAACCATGACTCGGTACAAAGGCGAATTTCTCATCGTGTTCAGCACTGTGGCTTGGGGGGTCTCATATCTTTTCACTAAAACGGCGGTGCATTCGCTCGACGCCTTCAATGTGATCGCGCTCCGTTTCACCGTAGCCTGCGTCGTCACCGCATTGGTCTTTTACCATCGCCTTCTCGGCATCGGCCGAAACGAAATCGTTTATGGCTGCTTTTTGGGCGCGTTACTCTCTGCCGGCACCAGCTCGTTGGCTGTCGGATTGCGATCCACCAGTGTTTCCAACGCCGGTTTCATTGTCGGATCGATGATTGTGCTGGTGGCGATAATGGACACCGTCGTGGCGCGGAGGAGGCCGCACTCGGGTTTGCTGTTCGGAGTCATTCTCGCGGTGGCTGGAATAGGCGTCCTCACTCTCCGTGGTCATCTGTCCATAAATCCGGGCGATGTATATTGCCTGGTCGCGACCTTGTCGCTGGCTTTCCATGTCATGGTCGCGCAAAAAGCGTCGCGTCACGCCGATCCGGTGGGTGCGTCCATCGCGCAATTCGCCGCAACCAGCGTGATTGCCTGGGCGATCGCGTTTATGCCAGGGGGAGTCGTCGTTCTCCCTCGCGGCACGCTTCTGCTGGCCATTCTTGGTTTGGGCGTAGTGGGAACGGCTGCCGCATTTGTTTGCCAGGTGGCTGGGCAAAAATTCATTTCCCCCACGCGCACGGCGTTTCTCTTCACCCTTGAGCCCATATTCGCAACCCTGTTCGCCTGGATATTTTTGCAGGAGCACATGACTTGGCATGTCTATGCGGGAGGAGGACTCCTGCTGTCGGGAGTTTATGTTTCCGAATACGGCACGCCGACGAAAACATGACCCCGGTCATTTTTTATGCTGGTATTCAACATAATAATAAAGGCTGCAGGTCATGGCAGACATAGACGCCTTGTTCAAGAACCGGAAAATTAAAACCGGACAGCTTCGCCCTTTTGGTTTTGCCAAGAATAAGGGTGAATATACCTATTCCACCAGCCTGGTCGACGGTCAATTTGCAATGATCGTCTCTGTTGCGGAAGACGGAAAAGTTTCGACGGAAGTGATGGATGCCGATTCAAGGGAACCCTATGTACTCCATCGTGTTTCCGGAGCAAAGGGCGCGTTCGCGGGAAGGGTCCGGGAGGAGTATGAGGGTGTGCTTGCCGCGATTGCCGAGGCCTGCTTCGAACTGGCGATATTCCAGAGTGAGGATGCCCGGCAGGTCATCCATTATGTCAGGGATACATACCAGGATGAATTGCAATTTCTATGGAAACGCTTTCCCGACAATGCGATTTTCCGGCGGCAGGACAACGCGAAATGGTACGCCGCCGTATTGACTGTGCAAAAGGTGAAGTTGGGACTGAGCGAGGACGGCGCGATTGAAATCATCGATTTGCGGGGCAAACCGGAAAATATCGCGGCGTTGGTGGACCGAAAGAAATACTTTCCAGGTTACCATATGAACAAAAAACATTGGTTT
>JAVBRW010000321.1:0-4340 GCA_031547475.1 Planctomycetota bacterium | reverse complement strand
CAAATACTGCTCCACCTTCGACAGCACGGCCAGGGGCAATATCGGTCCGGTGACCGACGCGCTCCTCGACCGCCTCTGCGCCGATTTCACCGTCGTCTGCCCCACCCTGCCGGTCAACGGCCGCGTGGTCGGGGACGGGGTTCTCCTGGTCAACGGCGTTCCCTTGTCGGAAACCGGCATGCGGCACCATCCCATAAACCCGATGACCGATTCCGATCTGACCCGGCTCATGGACAGGCAATCCAAGGGCAAAACCGGCCTGCTCCCGCTCGCCGCCGTGCGGCAGGGAAGCGAGGCGGCAAAACGCGGCCTGGCCGATTTGCGGAAAAGCGGTTTCCGCTACGCCGTGCTCGACTCCCAGACCGACGCGGATCTGGACACATTGGCCGAAGCGGTGGCCGACCTGCCGCTCCTCACCGGCGGATCGGGGCTCGGCGCCGCCCGGGCGCGAATGGTTGCCCGCGCTCTCGGGCGCAAACCCGATCTGCTCCGCGCGGCCGGCCGGCCCGGAAAAGGCAAGGCCATCGCCCTGTCCGGATCGTGTTCGGAAATGACCAACCGCCAGGTGGCGGACTATGTCGGCCACGCCGAGTCCATCAAGGCCGACGCCGGGCGCTGCATCGCCGACGCTGCGGCCTACGCCCGCGAACTTGCCGAATGGGCGGAGGCCCATTCGGGCGGCGCTCTGGCGCCCTTGGTGTACGCGACGGTCGGCAAGGAGGAATTGGCGAAAATCCAGGCCGAATTCGGCGCCGACCGCACCGCCAAGGCGGTGGAGGACATGTTCACCCATTTGGCCCGCGAGCTGGCGGCGCTGCGCTTCGACACGTTCATCGTGGCGGGCGGCGAAACCAGCGGCGCCGTGGTCGGCGCTTTCGGCGGCGGCGCCTACCGGCTGGGGCCCGAGATCGCCCCGGGCGTGCCGTGGATCCGCGCGGTCGATCGCCCGCTGTCGGTCGCGCTCAAATCGGGGAATTTCGGGGACGAGACCTTTTTCCGCAAAGCGCAGGAGCATATTCAATGAAACTTGACCAGGCCGAAAGCGCGGTTCGCCTCCACATGGCGGCATTGGGAGAATCGCTGCACAGCCGCGGCTATGCCGTGGGCGGCGCCGGCAACATGTCGGCGCTGTTGCCGGACGGCAACGTCCTGGTGACGCCGACCAACTCCTGCCTCGGGCGGCTCAACCCCGAACGCTTGTCCAAGATCGATCTGGCGGGAAGCCTTATCTCCGGCGATCCGCCGTCCAAGGAATACCCGTTCCACCTGGTATTCTACCGCGACAATCCCGGCTGCGGCGCGGTGGTGCATTTGCATTGCACCTACCTGACCGCCCTGTCCTGCCTCGAAGGCCTGGACAGGGAGGATGTCATAACCCCGTTCACGCCGTATTACGTGATGCGGGTCGGGCGCCTCGCCCTGGTGCCCTATTTCCGCCCCGGCAGTCCGCACATCGCCCGCGAACTGAACGCGCGGAAAAACTCGGCCGGCGCCTTCCTTCTCGCCAACCACGGCGCGGTGGTGACGGGCAGGAACATCGTCGACGCGGTCAACAACATGGAGGAGCTGGAGGAAACGGCCAAGCTTCATTTTATCCTGTCCGGCAGCAAGATACGCCACCTGACCCGCGCGGAGGTGGACGAACTGCGGCCTTCGTGACGGAAACGGCACGCATTCTCTTGACCGGTGCGGATAAATGTGGAAAATTGCGGTGAACGGATACGTGTTTGGATGCGTTTCATTTCATGAGGAAAGGAAAATCACAATGCCGAATTTCGCCGCCAACCTGAGCTTCATGTACCTCGACAAACCGCTTCCCGGCCGCATCGCCGCCGCCGCCAAGCGCGGCTTCCGGGCTGTCGAATACATGTTCCCCTACGAGGAAAGCGCCGAGACGCTCAAAAAGGCGCTGGACGACAACAAGGTTCAGCAGGTTCTGATCAACTGCCCCGCCGGCGCCTGGGACAAGG
This sequence comes from Planctomycetota bacterium, assembly GCA_031547475.1. Classification (GTDB taxonomy): domain Bacteria; phylum Planctomycetota; class SZUA-567; order SZUA-567; family SZUA-567; genus JAJBSZ01. The sequence goes on along the minus strand of JAVBRW010000321.1, from coordinate 2,370 downwards.
GCGACCGCGGCCTTGCCGCCGCCCCCGGCCGCGACGACGAATTCAAGGCCAGCATTGAAAAAGGCATCCAGTACGCGCTCGCCCTCGGCTGCCCCCGCCTGAACGTCATGTGCGGCAAGGCCGGCGACGGCGAAAGCAGGGACAAGGTCATGTCCCGCCTGGTCGAACGCTACGCCTACGCCGCCGACCAGTTCGCCAAGCACAAGCTGACCGTCATCATCGAGCACATCAACGGCATCGACATGCCGGGCTATTTCGGCAGCACCCCCGCCCTGGCGCTCGAACTCGTCAAGAAGGTGAACAAGCCCAACTTCAAGATCCAGTACGACGTCTACCACGCCCAGCGCATGGCCGGCGAACTGACCAATTTCCTGAAGGACAACCTCACGCTGATCGAGCACATGCAGATCGCCGACAACCCGGGCCGCCACCAGCCCGGCACCGGCGAGATCAACTACCGCTTCTTCCTCGACCAGTGCGACAAGCTCGGCTACAAGGGCTGGATCGGCCTCGAATACAAGCCGGAACCGGACGCCGACAATTCCCTCGGCTGGGTCGCCGAATACGGCTACAAGTTGTAAAAAAAACAACGTTCGCTTAAAAAAACCGGCAGGCCTTCCGATGCGGAAAGGCCTGCCGGTTTTTTGCGCGCATGGAGAAAAGGCGTCTTAATCGGTAAGCGCCCGGTCATCCGTTCTCACCGCCTCTTCCATGGCTTTGTTGTACTCGGCGTTCGCGTCGCGGTCATCGACGATGACGCCGTCGAAATGGTAGAAGCTGGGGCCGCTCGAATCCCCATCGGGCAACAGTTGCGGATCGTTGAATTTTTCCGCTTCCGTCATGGTTTTCTGGTACTCCGCGTCATTCGGCACGCCGGTCAAGGCTGTGGCAGCCTTATCGAACGACGGGCCGTAATCGCTTGATTCCGGTAACAACTGTGGATCGTTCCTCTCCCTGGCATCCCGCATGGTGTCCCGAAAACTGTCCTGAGCGCTGGCGGTGGCGGCGGCGCCTAAAACAACCAGAGCGATAAGGAAAGTCATCAATGCGCATTTGCGCGCGTCTTTGATAAATGTGAACATGGTCTTCGTCCTTGTTTGGCAGAAAGCCGTCAACATCCCTGCACCCGCTCGTCAAAAACTGTCGCCTCCTTTTTTCCCTCCATCGCCGCCGGGTATTTTTTTATGCTTTTTTTATATGGCAATATGCATATACCAAGTCGCGCAGGGTTTTCGTTTTTTCGCCCCCGCAATCTTTGCGCGCGACGCGGGATTGGGATTGACGTTTGCCGAAAAACAAAGCGGATTGGGTATGGGGCCACTGGCGTTTCAGCGTGCTTCGCTATGGATCGCAACGTCCCGGACGCCTGTCCGGGACGTTGTGGGGATGTGAAAAGTGCACTCGAAAAAGGGCGTTATTCCACCTTGTTCCGCAACATGCCGATTCCTTCCACTTCGCACTCGATGACATCGCCCGCTTTCAGGAATTTGGGCGGCTGGAAGCCCATGCCGACGCCGGCCGGCGTGCCGGTGCTGATGATGTCGCCGGGCTCCAGGGTGATGCCGGCGGAGATTTCCGAGATCAGGCGGGTGATGTCGAATATCAAATCGTTCGTGTTGGAATCCTGCCGGACTTCGCCGTTGACCCGGGTCTTGAGATTGAGGTGGGGCGGATAGGCGAACTTGTCCCGGGTGACGATCCACGGCCCCATGGGCGCGAATCCGTCCAGCCCCTTGGCCAGGGACCACTGGGCGTGGCGCTGCTGGAGATCGCGGGCCGACATGTCGTTGACGATGGTGTAGCCGAATATGCACTCGGGCACATCCTCCGGCCGGACGGCGCGGCAGGTCTTGCCGATGACGACGGCCAGTTCGACTTCGTAGTCGAGGCGCGCGGTGACGCCGGCGTGGGCGGGAATGGCCTGGTCGGGCCCGACCGCGCGGTTCACCCGTTTCGAGAAGACGACGGGGTAATCCGGCTTGACCCATTCCTTGCCGGAGAATTTGGCGGACTCGAGCGCATGGGCGACATAGTTCTGGCCGATGCACAGGATATCGTGGCGGGGATGGGGAATGGGCGCCTGGAGGCGGACTTCTGCCAGCGGCGCGCCGCCGCCCCGGGTCATTTTCGCTTTCAGATCCGCCCTGACCGCGTCGGTGCAGGCGGGGATGAAGTCCAGAAGCGTTTTGTAATCATAGCCCAGCTCTTTCAGGGAAAACGCTTTTTCGCCCGCGTCGGACACGACGCCCGGCACTTCCTCGCCCTGCTTGTTGGTGAATGTGATGAACCGCATGTGCCTCCCCCTTCCAGTGAAAGATGGAACTTCGAAAAAGATGGCGCGAATGATATGCGAAGCTATTGCAATTATCG
>JAVBRW010000086.1:0-3518 GCA_031547475.1 Planctomycetota bacterium | reverse complement strand
GTGTTGTTGACGAAGATGACCGCCATCTTTTCGCCCCGGTTGGCGGCCTGGATGGTTTCATTGAGGCCGATGGAGGCGAGATCGCCGTCGCCCTGGTAGGAGATGACGACCGCGTTGTCGCGCGCGCGGGACAGTCCGGTGCCGACGGCCGGAGCGCGGCCGTGGGCGGACTGGACGTTGCCGCAGTTGAAATAATAGTACGCGAACACCGAGCAGCCGACCGGGCTGATCATGATGGTGCGTTCGCGGATTTTCAGGTTGTCCATCGCTTCGGCCAAAAGCTTGTGGATGACGCCGTGGCCGCAGCCGGGGCAATAGTGGGTGGCGGTGGGCGCGGCGCCGCCCTTCCGGGTGAACACCGCGTTCATCGATTCGGGTCTGGTCAATGTGGCTGCCATTGTTCTATGCCTTATTCCAAGCCGCTTCCCCAAGGGATAAGCGGACTGAGTCCATGATTATTTTCCCGCGATCTTGGCCGCCTCGCGAACCTTTTCGAGAATCTGCTCCGCCGTGATGACGTTGCCGCCCATGCGGTTGGACAGGATAACCGGCCGGGCGCAGTCTATCGCCAGCTTGACGTCGTCGACCATCTGGCCGTTCGACATCTCGACCGCGACGAAAGCCGGTTTGGCGGGGCCGGCGGCCAGTTTCTCGATCGGCTCGACCGGGAACGGGAACAAAGTCTTCAGGCGGACGACGCCGGCCTTGATGCCTTCGGCCCGCGCCAGATCCGCCGCCGACTTGGCGATGCGGCTGGAAATGCCGTAGGCTACCAGTACGACCGCCGCGTCGGCAGTCATATGTTCCTCCCAGTCGGCGTCGGCGCTCATGGATTCGTATTTTTTCTGCAGCCGTATGTTGTTCTGCTCAAGCTTGTCGAAATCGAGCTCGATGGAGCTGATGAAATTGCCGCTGGTCTCGGCCGTGCCGGCCACCGCCCACGAATTGTCGATGGACGGCTTGATCGCCTTGTCCGGGAACTGCAACGGCTCGATCATCTGGCCGAGAACGCCGTCCGTCAGCACGTAGACCGGGTTCCGGTACTTTTCGGCGAGATCGAACGCTTTCATCGTCATGTCGCACATTTCCTGCACGCTGCCGGGCGCCAGGACAAAGCATTTGTAATTGCCGTGGCCGCCGCCCTTGACGACCTGGTTGTAATCGGCCTGCTCGGGGCCGATATTGCCGAGGCCCGGGCCGGCGCGCTGGACGTCGACGATGACGGCGGGAAGTTCGGCGCCGGCGAGGTAGGAGATGGCTTCCTGCTTCAGGCTGATGCCGGGCCCCGACGAGGCGGTCATCGCCCGGTGGCCGGCCGAGGCGGCGCCGTAGAGCATGTTGGCGGCCGCCTCCTCGGACTCGGCCTGGACGAAGCGGCGGCCGAGGAGCGGGAATTTTTCCGACGCTTCCTGGAGGATTTCCGAAGCGGGAGTGATGGGATAGCCGAAGTAGCAGTCGCATCCGGCGTAGATGGCGCCGGCGATGACCGCGTGGTTGCCTTTCATCAATTGTGTGGCCATGTTCCGTTCTTCTTTCTAGTAATCCTCGCGTAACGAACTTCCCAAAATATCAATCCAAGTTTTCGACAGCATTACGATTTCTTTTATATCATCCGCCCGCCCGAAAGCGAGAGCAGCGTATTCAGGAACGCCTTGAGTTCGGGACAGGCATTGGCGGCCATGGTTAAATCCTGTCCTTCCAGTATTTTCGCCGGCGTCAAATTCTTACTGTATATTTTGCCTTTGCCGCCGGTGCGGAACACCTCCTTGATATGATGGCTTGGCGGTTTATTGTGATTGACGCTTTCGGGAGAGCCGCCGGGGCGGTTCCTGTCGCTTCCCGCCAGCCTTTTGATTTCCTCCCAGTAAGGAAGCAGCCAGGCTTCGAACTCGTGCTGCGCCGCGTGCGGATGGAAACGATCGTTTTTCCCGACCCATTCCCGCATCTTCCGTTTCGCCTCGGCGGCATCATGGAAATCTCGCGGGGCCGGGCCGGTGTAGACATCGGTAAGGGCGATCACATGATCCGCCGTTTTCAAAAACCGTTCGACATCCTTTTTCAACCGCTCGCCTTTGGGCAGCCGTCCGTCATAGGGCGAGGAAACGATTTTTGGAAAAGCGCCCGGAATTCTCGCCTTCAGGAAGTTCTTCACAAACGGCAGAAAGCATTCCTCGCTGTTCCCCTCCATCATGACGACGATTTTCATCTCGCCCGCCCCCCGAGCACTCCTTTCCGCCACAGCCCATCCAACGTGTAGTCCTCGAGCCATTCTTCGAGATCCATCGAATCCGCCCAGGCGATGGTCGCGAATCCTTCCTCGTCCCTGTCCATGACCGCCACTTCGGACGGTTCGAGAAAACCGATCAGCCGATCGGAATGGGTGGCAACGACGATCTGGGAACGGGTGGACGCCTCCCGGAGCAATGCCGCCAACAAGCGGAGCAATTCGGGATGAAGGCTGATTTCCGGCTCGTCGATCAGGGTAAGCGACGACGAGGCCGAGGCGAGAACCGCCGCCAGCCACAAAAACCGGAGCGTTCCCTCGGAAAGCTGGTGCGCCGAAAGCGGTCCGGCCAGCCCGGATTCGTGCCACGACAACGACACCATGCCGTTCGCCACGATGGGGAACGAAAAGCTCTCGAAATTCGGGAACGCCCGCTTGATCGAAAAAACATACGATTCATACTGGTCGCGGCTGTTTTCGCGGAGGTTGTACAAATACGACACCAGCGTCTCGCCGTTGGCGCCGGGCGAATCCGCCGGCGTCAACTGCTGCGGCTTGCCGATGTCGCCATCAACATCCAGAAGGGACGCTTTGTACAGCGCGCACCGCAACCTGTCCTTCACCTTCGGGGTATAAGGCATTTGCGCATCGGAGAAGAATGTCTCGCTCGGCTTGAGCCGGTCTGCGGAGGCTGTTTCCATTTCCCGGTAATGCCAATATCTGACATCCGGATATTTTGCGTCGATATAGACAAACGGCCTCGGCTTGCCGGCGCCTTCCCCCACCATGCTTTCCCTGGCGACGAAATAGCTGTGCCCCTGCGCCGCCAGCGCGAATTCATACCGGCAATACTCCTCCAGTTCGGGATCCCGCTCAAAAGGGATTTTCATGCCGATCGACAGTTCCGACACGCCCTCCCGTCTGGTCAGAATCGAGCCCATGCCCCCGCTTTTCATGACAAACTCGCCCAACAAGCCTTTTACAGACTTGCCGATCAGTGTCAGCACGTCCAACAACGAAGTCTTGCCGACGCCATTGGCGCCGATGACGGCCGTAAGCGGCCGCATCTCGCAGTCGATATTCCGGAGCCTTTTGAAGTTGGTGACGCGCAGCCGCTCAATCATGTCAGAATATCCAAGCGTAACATTGAAAACCTACACCACCTCGACGGCCAGCGGCTCGGGGCAGGAATAGTAGCAGTTGCCGCAGCCGATGCAGCCTTCGCCCTTGTAGACGACGAAGTGGTAGCCGCGGGCGTTCAGCTTTTTGCCGATCTCCAGCACCTTCACCGGAC
>JAVBRW010000106.1:0-3658 GCA_031547475.1 Planctomycetota bacterium | reverse complement strand
GGGTGCCGCTTTCCGGGTTCGACGTGCCGGCGTTGGAAAGCCTGGTGGACCGGTTGGCCAAACTGCACGACGCGGTGGAAAGGGCCGGGTGAACGGCATGGCGAAAATCGGCGGCTTCGATCCCAATGTCGGCGTGCGGCCGCTGGCGGACGGCCGATCGGAAATCGGCCGGACCAACCTGCCGGGCATCGAGCGCCTGCTGCCGGGTTCGTACATCGAGCGGCCGGACGCGATGGTGTACGGGAAGCTGACCGGTTCGGCGCTCATGGACGCGTTCGCGCCGTATCTGGCGATGACGCTGAACCATCGCGAACTCCTGGCGCCGGACGTGTTTTTCGAAGCCTTGGAGCGGGCGGCGGAAGCGTTCCGCCGCGACGCCGAAAGCGGCGGGAACACGGAGGAGGGGCCGATGGTGGAGGCGGTGCGGGCGCTCCAGGAAATACTTGCCGACCGGGATCTGTGCCAGATGCTCCGCAACCTTGTCTTGAAGGCGTGAACATGGACGAGCGGGAATTCGAGGCGGTCAAGCTGCTGTGCCGCGTCCTGATCGGGACGGGGAAATACCGCCGCGCGCGGGAGCTTCTGTCCGGCCTGGCGGAATCGGCCCCGGACGACGAATGGATCAACCGGAACCTCGTGTTCTCCCTGGTGCGGCTGGGCGAGTTCGAGGCGGCGCTGCCGGTGGCGGCGCGGCTGGCCGGGAAGGCGGCGGCGGGCGATCGCGCGCCCGCCCTGTTTTTCCACGCCTATGCGCTGTGGGGAAGCGGGAAAACGGGGGAAAGCCGCCGGGTGGTCGAGGAATATTCGCGGGAACTGTCGCGGCTTCCGGGCCGCGGCGATGGATGAGGAAAGCGGACCGTGTCGAAACTGACCAACATGATAGGGACCATGAACCGGTACAACGACATTGCGCTGGTCGGCCTCCTTATTTTCATCATCGCCCTGATGATCGTCCCCCTGCCGACGCCGATGGTGGACATGCTGATCGGCACCAACCTGGCGATATCGGTGACCATGCTCATGATAGCCCTGTATATCCCGGGCGCGCTCGAGTTTTCGGTGTTTCCGTCGCTTCTCCTCTTCACCACCCTGTTCCGTTTGTCCCTGAACATCACCACCACCCGCCTCATTCTCCTGTACGCCAACGCGGGCGAAATCATCAACACCTTCGGCAAATTCGTGGTCGGCGGCAACCTGGTGGTCGGCGGCGTCATCTTCCTCATCATCACCATCGTCCAGTTCCTCGTCATCGCCAAGGGCGCCGAGCGCGTCTCGGAGGTGGGCGCCCGCTTCACCCTCGACGCCATGCCGGGAAAGCAGATGTCCATCGACGCCGACATGCGCGCCGGCGTCATCACCATGGACGATGCCCGCGCCCGCCGCGAAATGGTGCAGAAGGAAAGCCAGCTCTACGGCGCCATGGACGGCGCCATGAAGTTCGTCAAGGGGGACGCCATCGCCGGCCTGATCGTCACCGGGCTGAACGTGGTCGGCGGCGTCACCATCGGCGTGCTGCAAAAAGGCATGCCCGCCGGCGAAGCGCTCCAGAAATACTCCGTCCTCACCATCGGCGACGGGCTGGTGAGCCAGATCCCCGCCCTCCTCATCTCCATCACAGCCGGCACCATCGTCACCCGCGTCTCCAGCTCCGACTCGGAGCACCTCGGCGGCGACATCGGCAAGCAATTCCTCGCCCGCCCGAAAGCCATCCTCATCGGCGGCGTCATCATCTTCCTGTTCGCGCTCATTCCCGGCTTCCCGAAACCGCAGTTGTTCCTGCTCGGCGGCATCATGCTTGTTCTCGGCTACGGACTCAGGAACGTCATCCTGCCCACCAGGGCGGAGGAGGCGGAAGAGCGGCTGGCCGAATCGCTGTCGCCGGCCACCGACAAGGGGAAGGACAAGGCGCGCAAGAAAACGCCGGCCCAGGCCGAATCGTTTTCCATCAGCGTGCCGGTGCTGGTCGATCTCGCCGCCGGCATCCGGCAGCGCCTCGACGCCGAAGTCCTCAACGACGAAGTCATCCGCCTGCGGCGCGCCCTGTATTTCGATCTCGGCGTCCCCTTCCCCGGCATCAACCTCCGCTATGTCGAGGACCTGGGCGAAGGCAACTACATCATCCGCCTGGACGAGGTGCCGGTAACGCGCGGCTGGATAAAGACCGGCTGCGTCCTCGCCCGCGAGCGCGCCGAACACCTCCGCATGCTCGGGGCGGACTTCGCCGAGGACAAGACGTTCCTTCCGGGTCTCCCCACCCTGTGGGTGAAGGAATCCGACACCGCCAACCTCGCGAAGCTGGGGGTGTCGTGGCTCGATCCGGCGCAGATCATATCGTACCACCTGTCGTTCGTGCTCAAGCGGAACGCGTCCAATTTCATCGGTATCCAGGAGACGCGCCACCTGCTGTCCGAGATGGAAACCACCTTCCCCGAACTGGTGAAGGAGGCGCAGCGCCTGCTGCCGTTGCAGAAAATGGCGGAAATACTCCAGCGCATGGTGCAGGAGGGCGTGTCCATCCGCAATTTCCGCACCGTTCTCGAAGCGTTCATCGAATGGGGGCCGAAGGAAAAGGATCCGCTCCTCCTCACCGAATACGTCCGCTGCGCCTTGCGCCGCCAGATCAGCTATCAGTACGGGAGCGACAACAACCAGCTTCCCGTCTACCTTCTCCACCCCGACGCCGAGGAACAAATCAGGGGCGCCATCCGCCAGACCTCGAGCGGCAGTTTCCTTTCCCTCCAGCCGCAGGCGACGGCGAAATTCCTCAAAAACGTCAAGGCCGAGGTCGGGTCGATGGAAAACTACCCGCAGCGCCCGGTCGTCCTCACCTCCATGGACATCCGGCGCTATACAAGGAAGCTCATCGAGGCGGAAATGCCCGACTTGATGGTGCTGTCGTATCAGGAACTGACGCCGGAGATAACGGTGCAGCCGCTGGGCAAGATCGGATTCTGAAGCAATTTCGGAAAGGAGAAGTCCATGGATGATTTCGAGGAAGAACTGGACAAGACCATCGCGGCGGCGAACAAGAATGTGCGGAACGCAGAACAGCTTATCGCCCAGGCCGGCGACGCCATGGCGGCCCGGAAAGAATGGGAGAAAGCGAACGGCGTGCCGGAAAACGCGCCGGAACGGCTTATGGAAAAACTGACGCCGGAAGAGCGGAAAAAAGCGGAAACGGAACAGGAACAGTTTTTCCTCGAAGTAAAGCACGATGTGGATGCGGCGGTGGAAAGGGCAAGATTGGCGCAAAATTCCGGAAAACCGGCAATACGCAGACCAAGAAATATGGCCTAGCGAAAGAAGTAATTCATAATATTTAAAATATATTTTGAATAATTTTTTGACTACTTCACTTTCCGGTGTATACTGCAGGTAGGGAAAGTGGACTGCGCGGATGTCGATGGCGCGCAAAAATGCGCGCGATTCGGCCAGGGCCGGTTGGATGCGGAATACAATTCAAAGGAGGAAGTACAATGTCCGTGAATATCGGAAAAGTGGAATCTTTGAATGGCGCGTTTTACGTGACCGATGCGAATGGCAAAACGCAAAAGGTGGATTTGGGCACGCTGATGATGATGCTCAACCTCGATCGCGTCAGCAATCTGGATAAACAGATCGAAGCCCAGATTCAGGAAATCAGCGAACGCAACAACAC
>JAVBRW010000153.1:0-4027 GCA_031547475.1 Planctomycetota bacterium | reverse complement strand
TGGAGGACGGATACCTGAAAATCGTCAAATCGACCTTCAACCCCGGCGTCATCCGGAACGACGGCGGATACGGCGGCCTGTTCCGCCTGCAGGGGGCGCCCGGGCTGTTCGCCCGCCGCTGGCGCGATCCGGTGCTGGTGTCCGGCACCGACGGCGTCGGCACCAAGCTGAAAATCGCCTTCATGATGGACAAGCACGACACGGTCGGCATCGATCTCGTCGCCATGAGCGTCAACGACATCCTGGTCCAGGGCGCCGAACCGATGTTTTTCCTCGACTACATCGGCATCGCCAAGGCGGACAAGAAAACGCTCCTGGACATCGTCAAGGGCGTGGCCGACGGCTGCAAGCAGGCGAACTGCGCCCTCCTCGGCGGCGAAACCGCCGAGCTGCCCGGCCTCTACGCCAAGGGCGAATACGATCTGGCCGGTTTCGCGGTCGGCGTGGTCGAACGGAACCGCCTGATCGACGGTTCGCAGGTCGAGCCCGGCGACATCATCATCGGCCTGCCGTCGAGCGGCCTGCATTCGAACGGCTATTCACTCGCCCGCAAGGCGCTGTTGGAAAAGGCCGGCCTCAAGCTGTCGTCGAAAATCGCCGAACTCGGCTGCACCCTCGGGGAAGAACTGCTCCGCCCCACCCGCATTTACGTCAAACCCATCCTCGCCGCCTTCACCGCCTACAAGGTCAAGCGTCCGATCCGCGCCCTCGCCCACATCACCGGCGGCGGCATTGTCGAGAATGTGCCGCGCGTGCTGCCGGCCGACTGCGACGCCGTGTTCAATATGGACGCCTGGGACGTGCCGCCCATCTTCAAGCTCATCCAGAAGGCGGGGAACGTCAAGGACGAGGAAATGTACCGGGTGTTCAACATGGGCCTCGGCATGATCATGGTCACCACGCCGGCGGCGGTGGAGACGGTCCTCGCCAAGCTGAAAAAGGCGGGATGCAAGGCGAAGGTGGTCGGGAGAATCGCCGAGGGGAACCAGCAAGTCCAGCTTGTATGAAACCCGGTTAAGAGACAACCATACAACACCGTCATCCCGGCGGTATAAACCTCCAACCGGGGCAAGAACGCAATAAAGCCGGGACCCAAGTTGTTGTCGCCCGCCACAGTACGCTTCATCCTTTCGTTGCGTATCGGATCGGGTTACAGCAAAGGCTTCGCAACTTGGGTCCCGGCTTTAACGCGTATGGGGCACGGCATACGCTTCACCGCCGGGATGACGGAGTTTCGCGTTTTTCCCCATTGCATCGACGGCAGGTTCAAACCGATATGCCACCGGTTGCCATCGAATATCCCAAGGCGCGCCATGACCCAGGCATTGCTGAAACTCCACATCTCCATCCTCCTCGCCGGCTTCACCGGCGTGTTCGGCAAATGGATCGGCCTGAGCGAAGTCCCGCTGGTCTGGTGGCGGGTGCTGATGGTCGTCGCCATCACCTACCCGCTCCTGGTGTGGATGGGGGAGTTCAGCCGCCAGACGCTCCGGAACACGCTCACCATGTTCGGCGTCGGCGCCCTGCAGCTCTTGCACTGGGTGCTGTTTTACGCCAGCATCCAGAAATCCACCGTGTCGGTGGCGCTGGTGTGCATTTCCCTCATGGGCTTTTTCACCGCCGTCCTCTCGCCCGTCATCCTGAAAACGAAATGGTCGGCCCGCGAATTCCTGTTCAGCGGCATCACCATCGCCGGCATCGCCCTCATTTTCCATTTCGATTCCCGCTACCGGCTCGGGATCGGCCTCGGCGTCGCCTCGTCGGCCATCGCCTCGCTGTTCGTCATCTGCAACAAGAAAATCAACCGGTCGTTCAAGCCGAGCCTGCTGTTTTTCTACGAAATGTGCGGCGGCTTCCTGTTCGTCACCCTGGCGTCCCCGATCCTGCTCCGCTTTTTCCCGGCGCCGACGCTGCTGCCGGACGGGCGGGATTTTTTCAACCTGTTCCTGCTCGCCTTTTTCTGCACCGTCATCCTCTACATAATCCAGCTCCAGGCGCTGGAAATCGTCTCCGCCTTCACCGTCAACCTGAGCCTCAACCTGGAGCCGGTGTACAGCATCATCCTGGCCGCGCTGTTTTTGGGCGAAGCGAAGGATTTCACCCCCGCCTTCTACCTCGGCCTTTCCCTCATCATCCTGTCGGTGGCGCTGCAGACGCTGGCGACGGCGCGCGAAGCGCGGGCCAGGGCGAGAGCGGTTTAGGCGGCAAGCGAACCGATCATCGGTAGGGGCGGCCCTTCGTTTCATAAACGAATTGGTTGCGAAGCAAGGCATTCGTATGCGAAACGCGGGCGGCCACGAGGGCCGCCCCTGCCGGGAATCGACACGTTTGTCTGCATTGCAACGCCATTTCCGCGACAGTAATACTACGGTTATTGATACGCGGAACAGTTCGGAGATAATAAATCTTTATTCTTACATCCTAAATTGAAGAGGAGCCGCCATGTCCAAGAAAGCCGCCCTGCCCCTGGTTTTCCTTTTCGCCCTTTCCGCCGCCCACGCCGCCGACCGGACGCAACTGACCACCAACCTGATCAAGGCGCAACCGGGCTCGTGGATCCGCCGCTACACGCCGAACGGCCACAGTTGGACCCTGTACGTGGCGGACAACACGAACGGCAGCGTCACCGTCCACTATCTCCGCCACCACGACGGGCACATCGTCGGGAAAGAGTCCGACACCGTTTCCCACGACTGGCTGAAAACCAATGCCGTCAACCCCGACTCGCCCGCCGCCAAGCCGGCCACCGTAAGCCACAAGGGAATCGACTACACGGTCAAAGCGGTCGAGAGCAGGCTGGACGAATCGCCGGGCATATTCTATATTACCGACGCGCTGCCCGCGAGCGGCGTGGTGCGCCTGGACATCGTCCATCCTTCGGGAAGCGTCACCACCCTGTGGACGGACGCGTACGGCGACAAGCCGGACGAACTGTTGCTGGACACGCGCGAACGGTGACACGAGGAAATGCCATGCGGAAGCGGCCGAAAAAAACCACCATGCGCGAAGTCGCCGACCTGGCCGGCGTCTCGGCCATGACGGTGTCGAAAGTGCTGGGCGGCAAGCCGGGCATATCGGAGGAGACGCGCCGCGCCGTGCGGGAAGCGGCCGACAAGCTGAACTATTTCCCCAACGCCCTCGCCACCAGCTTCCGCACCCGGCGCACCCGGTCCATCGGCGTGGTCATGGCCGATCATGTGGCGGACGTGTTCCCGCTGTTCTTCCGCGGCGTCGAGGCGGCGGCGGCGGAACTCGGCTACAGCACCGTCCTCGGCAACACCGGCCATTCCACCGAGCGCGAAACCATCCAGCTCCTGGTCAGCAACATGACGGACGGCCTTATCCTGGCCGCGCCCCGCCACTTCGGCGCCGAGGAGGTGGAACTGCTGAAAAGCGTCGGCATTCCCCACATCCTCGCCCTGTGCTCCCATCCGGACTCCGGCATCACCACCGTCCAGAACAACAATTACGCCGGCGCCTTCGCCATGGCCGATTACCTCGCGTCGTCAGGCTCGCGGCGCTTTCTCCTGCTCGCCCTCGACGACGGGTATTCGAGCTCCCGCGAGCGCGTCCGGGGCTGGCGGGACGCGCTGGCGAAGCACGGGCTGGACGTTCCCGAAGAACGCATCGTCCACGTCCCCTCCGGCATCGGCGCCGCCCGCGAAACCATGCGGGCCGCATTGGCCCGGGGCCGGCGCGACTGGGACGCGGTGGTGTGCGGCAGCGACAGCATCGCCATCGGCGCCATCGAGGAACTGGTGGAGGCGGGCGTACAAGTTCCCGGGCAGGTGCGGGTTTCCGGCTTCGACGGCATCCCCCTCGCCGCCCATCTCCGCATCCCCCTCACCACCATCCAGCAGCCCCTATTCGAGATAGGGGAAGCCAGCGTCCGCATGCTGACCGAAATGATCGCCGAGCCGGCGACGCCGGCGCGGCAGGTGGCGATCAGTGGAAAGTTGGTGGCGAGGAAATCGACGTGAGGATTCCGAATTAACAATTAAGAATGAACAATGAATAATGGATGGGT
>JAVBRW010000163.1:0-8492 GCA_031547475.1 Planctomycetota bacterium | reverse complement strand
ACGAATCGCTCATAATCGCTCCCCCCGTTTTCGCTTACGATATCAACTTCAATCGTAGGAAAACAAAGGGGATGGAACAAGATCCTATGGTCGCGTTGTAGTGTTAACGTGACCAAACAATGTCATGTCGTAAGGAGTAAGGATAGATGTCTCAGTAATTGTTGAAATTCTTGAGGACTTTCAATAAGTGCTGGGACATCCCTGTGCGATATACCCTTGTATTTCACAGTGTCGTTTTGGTCACGCCGGGGAATTTTTCCCCTTGCGCTTTCCCTTCTTCCTCGCCGGTTTCGCCGGTTCGGATTCGGCCGGCGCCAGAGGCGGCAGCTCGCCGGTCAGGTTGACCAGCGTCATGCTGAGGCGGGTTATTTTGCCTTCGGACAAATGGGGCAGGCAGTCGATGCGGAGCCATACGCGGCGCTTGTCCGGGCGCTCCACCGACACGACGGACGAGCGGGCGGCGCGGGCTTTCCGGGCCAGGGCGTGCGGCCACTGGTTGTCCGGGAGCGGCTTCTGGTTGGCGCCGTGGGCGGCGAAGGAGGATATGCGGTTTTCCAGCGCGTCCTGCAATTCCGCCATGCTGGCGTGGCCGAACAGTTCGAGCGCCAGCGTGTTGGAAAACACCAGGTTGCCGGACGAATCGAACACCACCAGGCCGCACGGCAATTCCTCCCACAGTGTGGGAATGGGCAACCCGTCCACCGCCTCGGGCTCGTCGATTTTCCCCTCTCCGGGTTCCTCCGCCTCCCCTTCTTCCGGAGCGGCCATCGGCGGATCGTCGCCGGGCAGTTCGGCCGGCGCGGGCGCGTTGTCGAAAACCGGAACCGGCGGCGGCAAATCGGCCAGAATGTCTTCGTGATCGTCATCCGGCCCGGCGAGAGCGAGGCTGAGGCGGATATCGCCGGCGTCCCCGTCCAATGCTTCCAGCTCGACCATGACGGCGGACAAGGCTTGGCGATCGGCTTTTTCGATGGCGGCGGCGAAACGTTCGCGGGCGTCGTCGTCGTCCAGCGGCAGGGACAGGAAGTCCGAGGCGCCGGCGCGGAAATACGCCACCGCCTGCGCCAGGCTGCGAAGCCCGGACACGGCAAGAAGCGGCGCGCCGCCCGCCGCGCCGGCGATTTCGTCGAACCGCTCGCCTTCGGCGCCTCCCGGGATTTCGGCCGAGAAAAACACCGCGTCCGGCCGCGCCGCCGGATTGGGAATCGCGTCGTCCGGTCCGTAATAGCAGTACCGCGCCCAGGCGCCGAACGCGTCGCAGCTGGCGGCCAGCGGCGTTCTGGCCGAATCGATAATCCACAGGATCGGCTTGTCGTCGCTCATGGCGTCTGGAATCCGGCAAAGGGTTGACGAAAGTGGCACTACCGCGATTTTATGGATGGGGGGAGGGGAATGCAAGAAGGTGACGGGGGAATTGGCGATTCAAAAAAAAACGCCCCGGCCGCAACCGGGGCGTTTGCATTGCGCAAAGGTTTATTTGCAGTGCGTGAACGTCTCTTCCGCAATCCAGCCTTCCTCGTCGGTGGGGATGACAAGGATTCTGGTCTTGGACCCGGCCATGGAGACATCGCCTTCCTTGCCGCGAATCATCTGCTTGTTCTTTTCGCGGTCGAGGACGATGCCGTAGCTGTCGAGGTTTTCGACGCTCTTCTCGCGGACCGGAACGCCGTTTTCGCCAATGCCGCCCATGAAGCAGATGGCGTCGACCCGGCCGAGGACGGCCATGTAGGAGCCGATGTAGGAGCGGACGCGGTAGCAGAACATGTCGATGGCCAACTGCGAACGCGATTCCGGCGCGCCCTTGGCGGCGTCCTCCTGCAGGTTGCGCATATCGTTCGACACGCCGCTGATGCCGAGGAGGCCCGATTTTTTGTTCATCATTTTATCGATTTCGGCCACTTTGGCGAATTCGGGCTTCGACATGAGGAACGGAATGATGGCGGGATCGATGTCGCCGCAGCGCGTGCCCATGACCAGGCCGGCCAGCGGGGTGAAGCCCATGGTGGTGTCGATCGACTTGCCGCCCTTGACGGCGGACATGGAGCAGCCGTTGCCGAGATGGCAGGTGATGAGGTTGATATCGTTCACCGGCTTTTTCATCAGCTCCGACGCGCGGTGGGTGATGTAGGCGTGGCTGGTGCCGTGGAAGCCGTACTTGCGGACGCGGTAGCGTTCGTACATTTCATAAGGAAGCGCGTAGAGGTACGCTTCGCGGGGAAGAGTCTGGTGGAACGCGGTGTCGAACACGGCGACCATCGGCACGCCGGGAAGCGCGGTGCGGCATTCGTGAATGCCGATCAGGTTCGGCGGATTGTGGAGCGGGGCGAGGTCGCTGCACTCCTCGATGCAGGTGATGACATCCTGATCGATGCGGACCGCTTCGGAATAGCGTTCGCCGCCGTGAACGACCCGGTGGCCGACCGCGCTGATTTCCTTGACGTTTTTCAGCACGCCCATCTTGGCGTCGGTGAGGGCGGCGAGAATGAGTTCGATGCCCACCTTGTGGTTCGGTATGGGTTTGGAAATTTCGAATTTTTCTTCGCCCTTGCGGTGGGTGAGGAGGCTGCCGTTTTCGCCCACCTTTTCGGCCAGACCCTTGGCCATGACTTTTTTGGCCGGCATTTCATACAATTGATACTTGATTGACGACGATCCGCAGTTGATGACCAGAACAATCATGTTTGCACAATCTCCTGCCCGAAAAAAACCGACTATAAATACGCTACGCATACGCAAATGCGTGACAATGCGCCAACCAGATTGGAACAGGCTTGTAAATTCGTATCACTTCGAGGTGAAAAAATACCCTTCCCCGACGCCGAGCAATTCGAACGCGGATCGCAAAACAAGAGATGCACTATAGTTCTTCTCGACCGGGGAAGCAACCAAAATTACCATGAAAAACCATTTTTTTGCCAAAACTTTCGGCGAGAATGAATCAACCCGCTCCATGTCGTGGAGCGGGCCGGAGATGGGGTGTTTTCCGTATTCGATGACAGGGGGAGTCTAGCGCTTGATATCGAGAATCGACTGGGTCATTTCGTCGACGGCGCGGACCATGGGAATATTGGCGTTATACGCTTGCTGCGCCGCCATCTGGTTGACGCGTTCTCGGACCAGATCGGTGTTGGACTGTTCGACCATGCCGGTGGCGCTGACGCCGGCGGTGTCCATGGCTACGGGGCCCGGACGGTTCGGGGCATAGGTGCCGGTGACCCGGGTGCCGGTGCCGATATCGTTGATATAGGCCCGGTCGGCGGTTTGAACCTCCGAAGCCTTGAATCCGTCGGTGTTTATGTTGGCGATATTGTTCGCCGTCACATCCTGGCGGAAGTTGTTGACATACATCCCCGAGTAGGGTGTCTGCAATCCATTGACTGACATGGCCTTGCCCTCCATAAGATACCACCCGATCGCATGAAGCGGTCTGGTTCAATGGTGAGTATACATCACTATCCTATCGTCGGCAAGGAGAAAAACATTCGGGGATTTTTCAAAGAAATGCGCGCGTCGCGCCATTGCCGCCGGCAATTCGCCGTTGACCATAGGCGGCGCCGGGATACAATGACAGTATGAAAAAGAAGCTTGTTTATGTCGAGTCCTCGGTCATCAGCTACCTGACCTCGCGCCCGTCGCGGGATATAGTGCGTTTGGGCAAGCAACGTTTGACCGCCGAATGGTGGGAGAGGCGGGAGGAGTGGGAACTGTGTATTTCGCCAACTGTATTGGAGGAGGTTTCGGCCGGTGATTCGCTCGCTGCCGAAAAGCGTGTGGCAATCGCAAAAACCATGATAGAGCTGCCGATGTCGCAGGAAGCGGGGCAGCTTGCCGCTCTGCTTGTGGCTCAAGGGGCGGTCCCTTCGATTGCCATCACCGATGCGGTGCATTTGTCAATGGCCGCGTTGCATGGCGTGCCTTATTTGTTGACATGGAATCAACGTCATTTGGACAATGTCGATCTTCGTCAGAAAATCGAAACAGTCATTAAAGGGCAAGGTTTGGCGCCGGCATTGGTGCTTACGCCGGAACGCATATTGGAGAAAAGGCCATGATGGATGACGATCCGGATCCCGTCGAAGAAATTCGGGCTATCCGTAGAAAAATAATGCGGAAATACAAGACGCTGGATGCTTATGTAAAGCATCTGCAGACGTTGCCATCGGCGGAAGAAATGCACGCCCGCATCAAGGCGGAATTGGAGCGAAGCGAAAAGAAGAAGGCAAAACCCCGCAAGCGTCTGAATCGGGCGAATTTGAGAACGTCGCCGGCAGTCCGCTGATCACCCGTTCCGCAGCCACTGCGGCGCGATCTGTTCCTGCTGGGCCGGCGGGAGGCGGAGATAGACCCCGAGCGCCTGGGTCGGGTTCATCTGCGTCATGTAGGTCATGATTTCGCCGGCGCTCAGCTTGTTGTCGGCGAATATTTTCACCACCGCGTCGGCCGGCACGCCGGCGAAGCGGTTTTCCACCAGCGGTATCACCTCCTGCCTGTCCTGCTGCGGCATTTCGCCCATCACCTCGGCGGCGAAATCGGCCTTGAGATGATCGCGGACAATCCGGGCCGCCTCGGTCGGGCCGCCGCGCGACGGATCGCGGATAATCGTGCTCAAAAACACGCCGATATCGCCCGCGTCCATTTCGGACAGCATTTTGCGCAACTTCAGGGTGGCGGCGTCCAGTTCGACGATGAGGTTCTTCTTCTTCTCGTCGTCCAGGGCCCGGCGCAAATCGCCCACCAGCTTTTTCTGCGCCTCCACTTCGGCGCGGACCTTTTCCACCACCGCCTTTTCGTTGGCGAGGAGACGGTTGAGGACTTCCAGATTGTTCTGCTGCGTTTCCATCGCCTCCTGCGCGCGCATGGCGGCCGGCACCCGCGTCTCCGGAAGGCCGCGGTTCAACTCCAGCTCCGCCCGCGCCTTGTCCTCGTCCTTGGCGAAAGCGAGGTAGCGGTTGTACGCATCGTTCGGAATCATGATGCGGTGGGTGCCGCCGATGACGCGGAGAATCATATGGAGATCGGCCGGCGCCAATTTCCCCCGGTAAATCTGCACGCCGATCAACCCGCCCAGACTGATGACGGACAGGCCGAGAATGCTCAGCAGCATGTAAAACGCGGTGGATAGAAAACGCATGCGCACCCTTCCTCCCGATTATGTGAGGAATTCACAATTCCCAATTCACAATTCACAATTGAAATGCTTGCCCGCATTCCGCCACGTACGGATGCTTGACGAGCGTTTCAATTGTGAATTGTGAATTGTGAATTGTGAATTCCATAATCCTTTCCTCAGCTTTCCCCTTCAATCCTTTTCCTCTCCCCGTCCTTCCGCCCGCGATCCTGGATGGAAAGTTCGTCGAGAAGGGTTTGTTCGACCTTGTCCTGTTCGCGGACAAACTCCTCTTTCCGCCTGTCCTTGAGGATTTCCATCATGCGCGTCTGCTGCCTGGCCTGGACCAGCGCCTGGCGGCGTTTTTACTTTTCCTGCTCGAGCGCGAGCTCGCGGCGGCGCGACACGACAATCGCGTGCTCGAGGCGGCCGACCATGTGATAGGAGGAGACGATGGATTGGAAAGGGGCCTGGTCCTGGAAGGATTGGACTATCTCGTCCTGCATGTCCGAGCGTTCGCGCTGGATTTCCTCCCTGCGCATGCGCTCCTCCTCGAGCACGCGGTTCGCCTCGGCGAACTCGCGCCGCTTCTGATCCTCCATTATCTGGCGATAACGGAGCACCGGATCGAGGTTGAATCGGAATCTGCGCGCCACGGAAACCTCTTCGAACAGCAATGCATAATGCACAATGCATAATGCATAATGAAAACCGCATATTTGAAAGACGCCCTGTCGAAGCCCCGGCATCAGCCAAATTATGCATTATGCATCGCGCATTATGCATTGCCGTTCGCGGTTACGCGATGCTGACCACCTCGACCTCGACCTCGCTCGGGGCGTCCTGCTCCTCGTCCGTCCGCGCCAGGCGCCGGCGGATAACCGATTCCAGCCGGAGCGGCAATTCGAACAGCGTGAACAGGCGGAGAGCGGTCACCACCACCCGCCGGCCCAGATGGATGCACCCGGCCTGCCAGCCCTGGCGGTTGACGCTCAGTTTCCCGAGAGCCCGCAACGCCACGTACAATCCCGAATACGCCACGGGCGGAACCATGGGCATTGCCAAAAGCAGCCCGATCCTTGTGTCAAATAGTTCCATGACGAAACATCCGTATTGTCTGTCCCCGCCGCCCAACGCCCCTTTCCGGAACCGGTCCGGAAAACGGAACGGCGCGCCGCCGGCGGGGATTCGCGTCCCTGGCGGACAACGCCATTGTTTTTATCGGCGGTTGCGCCGCCTTGGCTGGAACCTTTTTCCCCGACGGCGGTACCGGCGGGAACGGGTGTCGTCAACCGCAATCGTACAAATCCGCATGGCGATTGCAAGGGCTGGCGCGAAAACGAGGGTAATGTCTTGCATTAACGACAGGAAATGCAATAATTGTCTGCTTCGCCCATGGCGGAGCGCTTCTGGCCGAAGCCTTTGCCGGAAGGGGCTGGCGTATATTGTTTTCATTCGGCAAAGGTTCCACCATGAGCGAGATTCCCGATTTTACCGTCAAGAAACTGGGGAAATGCACCATCGACACGCCGGTCACCGAGTATTACGGAGATTACTCCTCTTTCATTCCCGATAATTCGCGCATGCTGTACGATTCGCTTCTGGAAGATGTGCTGACCCGCCAGGGGGAGGTCGAAAACCTGCCCGCCCTGGAAATCGCCGGTCCGCGCGAGAAAATCTATTTCGATCCGTCGAAATGCCGCGCCGCCATCGTCACCTGCGGCGGGCTGTGCCCGGGCATCAACAATGTCATACGCGGAGTCACCCTCGGGCTCCATTTCCAGTACGGCGTCAGGAAAATCTACGGTTTCCAATACGGGTATGAAGGCTTCATCCCCAAGTACAAGCACGACGTCATCCAGCTCACGCCCGACCTGGTCGACGCCATCCACGAAAAGGGCGGCACCATACTCGCCTCCAGCCGGGGCGAACAGCCGGCCGCCGACATAGTCGACTGCCTCGATCGCATGGACATCAACCTCCTGTTCACCATCGGCGGCGACGGCACCATGCGCGGCGCCCTCGCCATCGCCGAGGAGATTGCCAAGCGCGAACTCAACATCTCCGTCATCGGCATTCCGAAAACCATCGACAACGACATCAGCTACACCGACGCCTCCTTCGGTTTCCAGACCGCCTATTCCGTCGCCATCGAAGCCATCCGCTCCGCCCACACCGAGGCCAAGGGCGCGCCGAACGGCGTGGGGCTGGTGAAATTGATGGGCAGGCACTCCGGCTTCATCGCCTGTTCCGCCACCATGGCGCAGCCGGACGTCAATTTCTGCATCATCCCGGAAATCCCCTTCGAGCTGGAAGGGAAGAGCGGGTTGTTCAGCATGCTCAAAAAGCGCCTCGAGCGGCGCGGGCACGCCGTCGTCGTGGTGGCCGAAGGGGCGGGGCAGGATTTGTTCGCCTCGTCCGGCCGGACCATTGTCTCGTCGAAGACGGACGCGAGCGGCAACGTCAAGCTGAAGGATATCGGCACCTATCTCCGGGACGCCATCGGCCAGTGGTTCAAGGAGCAGGATGTGCCGATTAACATCAAGTACATCGATCCAAGCTACCTTATCCGTTCGGTGCCGGCGCACCCGGTCGACAGCGTGTTTTGCGGGCAGTTGGCGCGCCACGCCGTGCACGCGGCGATGACCGGCCGCACCGAGATGCTTATTGGCAACTGGAAGCAGACGTTCGTGCACGTTCCGATTCAGACCGCCATATCGAAGCGGAAGAAAGTGAACGCGTACGACGGCCTGTGGCGCAGCGTCCTGGAAACGACGGGCCAGCCGAGCCTGGTCAACAGCTGAGGTTTTTGGGAATATTCCACCCGCAGCGAATCGCGACCGGGGCGTAGCGCAGTCTGGCAGCGCGCCTGCTTTGGGAGCAGGAAGTCGGCGGTTCAAATCCGCCCGCCCCGACCATATTAAATGCCGCAACTCGAAAGGGTTGCGGTTTTTTGTTTGACGGTGGAAAGGCGATAAATTATACTGCGTCACCCATGTGCGTCACCAATAGGAGGGATTCCATGCCAAAATCCACACAGTATCCGAAGCCTCGGAAGCGCATGAACCGCGGGACATGGCAGATCCTTTGGAAATGGAGGAGCAAGCAATATTCCGCCCCCACCGGCCTCCCGGAGAAGGAGGAGATTTTTGCCGAGCAGCGCCGCATTGAAATCGCCATCGCGCTCAAAAGTGACTACCCGGCTTTCCCCATGAATTGCGCGCATGAGCCTGGCGTAGTGCGCTATATCCGCGACCGGTACGGCGCCGCTCGGGAGGGGCCGATCCCCATCCCCGGCACGTGGTTGGATGACTACCGGCATGAGGTTCAGGGCAAGAATACCAAACGCTGGGTGGACGATTCCCTGGCCATGCTGGAAAAGCTG
>JAVBRW010000379.1:0-9420 GCA_031547475.1 Planctomycetota bacterium | reverse complement strand
GGATAGCCGATGCGAACGCCGGCGCCGTTTGGCCGCCGAGGGGACGGTGGAAGTCTTGGCGGAAAAGATCGACACGGTGCCTGGTGGCGAGAACATCAAGGCTTCCGTCAAAAGCGATGGTCTTGACACCGAAAGCCTTGTCCGTGGCGTGGTCGGGCCTATCAAGGCGAAGCTGAAAAGGCTGGGAAAAATTCCCCAACGTTCGGAGCAATAGGCGCTTTATTTTGTCAAAAATTTGTCAAAAATACTGTAACCTATTGAAAATAAAAGATGAAATATGATTCTCCGGAGCTGTAGATAGGGGTTCGAGTCCCTTCCGGGGTGCCAAATTTTCCAGCGCCGCAAGTCACATGGACTTGCGGCGCTTCTCTTTGTGCGCCCGGCAGGGCGCACTCACTTTATGGGTGAGAGTCCCCCACGGACCCTGATAACGGGAACCGCTACCAGCATCTGCGCCAGGATGCGATAAATGAACGCACCCTCCCCCAGACGGCCGCCTTCGCCAGCCACGTAGACGACCTTTCGGCCGATTCCTTCGCCACCTCGCTCGGCGGCGAGTTGTCGCACGACTTCGTCTCCGCTTTGGAGTGGGGTTTTAGCAAGGTAATTTCCTTTAAAAGTCCGCGTAGTAGATTGGCATATATTGGCGTTGCCATGCGTTCCAGTCCGTTCTATTCCGCGACTTTTTTTGCGCCGTGCTCCCGATACCCGCTCGGCGTCGTTCCGTAAATTCGGCGGAACATGCCGTAAAAAACCTGGTGGGTCATAAAACCGCAGCGGCGGTGGATTTTATTCACGGGCAAATCCGTGTCCTCCAACAGGCGCACGGCATGCCGCAGGCGGTTGGCGTGTATCTCCTCCAGAACGCTCCGGCCAAGATGACGCCGGAACCGCACCTCCAGCGTCCGCCTGCACACCGCCGCTTCGCGCGCCACTTCGGCGACGGTCAGGTTCGACGCGAAACGCCGCCGAATGAACAGCAGCGCCCGACGCACCGCCTCGTCATCGCAGACCACCGTATCCGTGGAGGAACGCACCACCAAACGGTCGCCCGGAACGCGCATCGCCTCCCGCGAGCCGCCGCCCCGCATCAGCTCGTGCAGCCGCCGCGCCGCTTCGTAGCCGATGCGCCGGCTGGCGTTTGAAACCGTTGTCAGCGACGGATACGACAGCTCGCGTAAAAAGGGATCGCCCCCGTGGCCCACCACCGCCAGGTCGTTGGGGATGGTGCGGCCGCAAGCGGCGCAGGCGGCGGTGATCTTGACGCCGGCGTTGTCGTTTCCCGCCATCACCGCCGTCCGCGGCGGCAGGGAAAGAAGGAATTTTTCCAGAGCCTTCGAGCGCGCCTGATTCTGCCACCAGCCGTTGCGGCGCTCGAACACCGGCATGTCGGGCATGGGAACGCCGACTGTCAGGGCGAACGCTTCCCCGAGCTTCCGCGACCACTGCGTGCCGGCGATATGGCAAAACGCGAAGCGCGTGAAACCGATGTCCAGCAGGTGCCGCCCGGCGATCCGACCGCATTCGGCATGATCGGCGGTGACGTTGACGATGCGATCGTCGGAAAATCCCTGCATTACCTCGACGATCGGCAATCCCGTGTCCAGAATCGGCTTGGCCTCGTCCCGGTAATGGCAAAGGGCCACGATGCCGTGGCCCTGCCAGGTCTTGTAATTCAGGATCGGTCTCGAGGTGTAGAAGCTGCCGTGCAGCCGCCATTGCGGCTGTTCGCGGGCGTATTGGATAATGCCCAGGGCGATGTCCAGCCGGTAAAACGTGTTGAGCGTCATGTGCAGGGCGACTTCGACCATCCCCATTGTCTATGCTCCGAGGTGCGATATGCGTTATGCATTATGAATTGTATTACCCATTCCGCGGCTGGCCCCGGACAGGCGTTCCCGGTACACCTTCGGCGTCACTCCGTAGCGCTCCTTGAACATGCCGTAGAACAGCTGGTGGGTCATGAAGCCGCAGCGCCTGAAGACCGTGCTTATCGGCATGTCGAGGTCTTCCAGCAAACTCATGGCGTGGTGCAGGCGGGTGGCGTGTATTTCTTCGAGGACGCTCCGATCCAGGTGGCGGCGGAAACGGATCTCCAGCGTGCGCCGGCATACCGCCGCCTCGCGCGCCACGTCCGCCACCGACATCGGCGCGGCGTAATTGCCGCGGATATACACCAGCGCCCGGCGCACCGCCTCGTCCCCGCAGACAAAAGCGTTGGTCGAGGCGCGCAGGATGGCGCTTTTGGCCGGAATCCGCAGCGGCTGGCGCGAGGCGCCGTTCCGATCCCGCATCAGTTCGTCCAGGCGCCGCGCCGCCTCGTAGCCGATGCTTATCCCGTTTATGGGGATGGTGGACAAGGGCGGGTGGGACAATTCGCACTGCAGTTCGTCGCCGTCTATGCCCATGACCGCCAAATCGTCCGGCACCCGGCGCCCGCAACTGTTGCAGGCGCCGGTTATCTTCACCCCCGCGTTGTCGTTGCCCGCCAATATGGCGGTGCGGGGAGGGAGGGAAAGGAGGAACTTGTCCAATGCTTTCGAGCGCGCGTGATTCTGCCACCAACCGATTTTCCGTTCGAACCGGGGCATGGAGGCGTAGGATACCCCCACCGTTTCCGCGAACGCCAGCCCGCGCGCCAACGACCACGCCGTCCCGGCGACATGGCAAAAAGCGAAATGCGTGAATCCGGTGGACAGCAAATGTTCGCCGGCCAGGCGTCCGGCTTCGTCGTTGTCGCAGGTGACGTTGACAATTCTTTCGTCGGTGAAGCCCTGGACCACGTCGACCACCGGCAGCCCCGATGCGAGAATGTCTTTCGCGTCTTCGCGGGAGTGGCAGATGGAGATGATGCCGTCGCCGGACCATGTTTTGTAATTTAGTATCGGCTTGGAGGTGTAAAAACTTCCGGAAACGCGCCAGTCCGGCTGCTCTCTAGCATATTGGATAACGCCCTGGGCCAGCTCCAGTCGGTGGAATGTGTTCAACGACATGTGAAGGGAGACGGCGATGTCGCTACCCATGAAATATCCCTTGTTTCAGGCATATAAATCCCAAATGTCGTTCTGGTACACGATGCGCAAAAATGACATTATAATACGCATTATACGAATTGCATAACCAAATTTCGTGCAGTAAGATTAGTTTAACGATCAACAAATTCCTTTGGAAAAAAAAAGCGCCGGTCGCATTGCCGTGTTTTGTTGCCGCCGGCGGATTGAATTTCACTTGCCCCGTTGCATCGTTCCGTCCCGTTTCGCGACCGGATCGGCCGCCGGTTTTGTTTGCATCGCCATCTCCGCGAGAGATGGGGAGATTTTCCATTTACCCATTTTTCCAAAACGATTGCGAGGTCTATGCCATGCGCACGCTTAAACGCGGTTCCATTACACAAGAGACCATTCTCCAGGCGCCTTTGTCGGAACTTCTCGATATGGCGGTCGAAACGCTCCACAGCGACGACAACCGCGAAGTCGCGGAAAATCCCCGGCCGGTGCGCCTGAAATTCGGCATCGGCCGCTCCGTCTACGCCAAAGCCTTCGGCTTCAAAACCATGGAGTACTTCGACGCTCCGGAAAAGTGCCTAACCGTCCAACTGCGCTGGAAGCTGTTCAACTTCCACGTCATGCAAGACGACACCGAATTCAACGCCGATGTCGGCCAGGATCTTTCCACCGCTTTCGAGCCAAGCTTTTTCGGACTCTCCTCTCTTTTTGAGGAAGGCAAGGAGCCGACCTACGGCCGCCCGGTCATCCACCAGCCCGAGGATCTGAAAAAGCTCCGCATTCCCGATTTCCATACCTCCGGTCTCGCCCCCCGCGCCCACGAAGCCTACAAGGCAATCAAGGAGCTGTGCGGCGGCAGGCTGCATGTTTTCTTCCCCGGCTGGGCGCGCGGTCCCTGGAGCATCGCCACCATTCTGCGCGGCTTCAACGAGCTGTTCCTCGATTGCGTCGACGACCCCGATTTCGTCAAGGAGATGATGCAGTTCATCGTCGACTCGCGCCTGTCGTGGGACAGGCAGCGCCTCGACTTCCTCGGCGTCTCGCCCTTCGACACCGGCGACCGCTGGATGTACTGCGTCTACCGCCGCAACTGGAACAGCGACATTTTCGAGGACGAGGTCGACAGCAACCTTTTCTCGCCGGAGATGAACCGCGAGCTGGTCATCCCCTTCCAAAAGCAGATGTCCGACTTCTACGGCGGCGCGGGCTACTATCACAGTTGCGGCAATCTCACCCCGTTTCTCAAGGACATCGCCGGCTTGAACATCAAGTTCGTCCAGCATATCAGCGGCTGGACCGACTTCAAGCGCGCGGCGGAAATCTACCCCGCCCACGTCGTCCTCCAGTGCTCCCTGAACGCCACCGACGACGTCCTCATCGCCGACGAGCAGCATATGCGCAAGCGTCTCCGGCACTTCATCGACAACTCCCTTGGCCGCACCATCGACATCTGCCCCGACGCCCTCTACGAAGGCGGCTGGGACACCATCGGCAGGGTGAAACGCATGATCGAGATTTTCCGGGAGATTTATCCCAAGAAATAATCGTGGTTTTTCCGTATATTCCGTAGTTTTTTTTTGACAGGAGAAAACATGAAACGCATTTTGTTGACGCTCTTCGCCCTGGCTCTGCTCGCCGCCCCCGCCCGCGCCGCCGCCGAATTCACCTTCACCATCGCCAACCATATCGCGGACGAAGCCGTCGAATCCCGCTGCTTCTACTACCTCGCCAATCTGGTCAAGGAGAAATCCGGCGGCCGGTTGATCATCAACGTCTCCACCGCCGCCGCTCTCGGCGGGCAGCGCGAAATCATCGAAGCCGTCAACTTCGGCGCCATCGAGATGGGCATGGGCGAAGGCGCCCTCTACAGCAACTACCACAAGGCGTTCGGCGTCATGTCCCTGCCGTTCATCCATCCCTCTTCCGAAAAGTACGCCGCCGCCGTCGACGGCAAGGTCGGCGAGCGCCTCACCAGGCTGCTGGAGGAGCACACCAACATGACCATCCTCGCCTGGCTGGACGGCGTCCGCACCCGCGACGTCTACTCCCTCAACCCCCTCGCAAGCCTCGAAGCAATGAAGGGCCTGAAGATCCGCACCCCGCAGTCCCCGGTGTACGTCGCCACCTTCCGCGCCTTCGGCGCCAACCCGACGCCCATTTCCGCGCCGGAAATGTATACCGCCCTGCAGCAGGGCGTTGTCGGCGCCATGGAAGGCACCACCGAGACGGCCGTCACCTACGGCATTTCCGAATTGGCCAAGAATTGCCTTGAAACGCACCATATCTACAATGAAACATCCGTCGTCATCAACCGCGACGCCTTCAACGAACTGCCGGAGGATCTGAAAAAGATCCTCAAGGAATGCGCCTACGAGATGGTCAAGCTGAACCGCAAGGAAAGCGGCATCGCCGGCGACAAGTACAAGCAGCAGATGGTTGCGGCCAACGTCAAGTTCGTCCCCATCGATCTCGCCAAGGCCAAGGAAATGGTCTCTCCCGTCTACAAGGAATACATCGGCGGCGATCCGGTTTGCCAGGAGGTTTTCGATCTGCTGATGGAAGCGCAGAAGTAGCCGGCGACGCGGTTTGAAAATAGCGCGAATATCTTCCGTTCCGCCATCCCGGCGCGGCGCGCCACCGGCCGCGCCGGAATGGCGAAGGGAGAAACAATTCGGGCTGTTGATTGAAACGCTCTGGGAGGATTTACTGTTATGGAATTGATCCGCAAATTCATTTTCCACACCTCGGCGGCTCTTTTCGCCGTCATTCTCGTCATCCTGGGGACGGCGGTGATCGCCAGATACGTCTTTAACGACTCCATCATCTGGGCCGAGGAACTGATGAGCTTTCTCTTCATCTGGATGTTTTTCCTGTCCATGGGGGAGGTGTCGCGAAACGGCGCCCATCTCGCCCTCGATCTTTTTCCCTCGATGCTCAAGGGCAGGGCGAAGCGCGCGGTGGAAATCCTCATCGAAATCGTCAATATCGCCTTTCTCGCCGTGCTCGTCTACTATGCGGTGCGCGTCGCGGCGTACAACATGCGCCAGAATTCTCCGGCGCTGCAAATCCCCTACGGCATCATCTATTTTGCCATTCCGACGGGAGGCGTTCTCATGTCCCTGTTCTCGTGCCAGCGCATCTACTGGCTCGCCACGGACACCGTGCCCGCACCTCCCCCGATTGAGGAGGCCATGGAATAATGCTCGCCATCCTTTTCTTTCTATTCCTCGGCTGCCTTGCCTTCGGCGTCCCCATCGCCTTCTCCATGGGCGTCGGCGTGGTCGCCTCGTTCATGTACGGCATGCCCCGCGGCATGATGAACATCCCGACGAAAATGTTCGCCGGCCTCGATTCCTTCACCCTGATGGCCATCCCCTTTTTCATTCTGGCCGGGGATCTGATGACCGCCAGCGGCATTTCGCGGAAGCTCATCAACTTCGCCGATTTACTGGTCGGCTGGATTCGCGGCGGCCTTGCCCTGGTGACGGTCGTCGCCTGCGTCATTTTCGCCAGTGTCTGCGGTTCGGCTGCCGCCTCCACCTCGGCCATCGGCGGCATCATGATTTCCTCGATGGCCAAAAAGGGCTACGCCAAGGGTTTCGTCGCCTGTCTGGTCGCCTCGGGCGGTACCATCGGCCCCATCATTCCGCCGTCCATTCTGGCGGTTCTCTACGGCAGCGCCACGGGGTTGTCGGTGGGCGCCCTGTTCATCGCCGGCGTCGTGCCGGGACTGGTGCTGGCCGGTGCGCTTGTGATCGTCTCCATCTTCTACGCCCGCAAGCACCCGGAAATCGCCGTGGCCGTGTCCGACCGCAACATCAACTTTTCCGACGGCGTCAGAATTTGCATCGAGGCGCTGCCGGCGCTGTTCATGCCGGTAATCATCATCGGCGGCATCCTCACCGGCATAGTCACCGCCACCGAAGCATCGGGCATTGCCTGCCTCTACGGCATCGTCGTCGGCTTCTGCGGCCGAACACTGACCATCGGGAAGTGCTGGGAGGTGTTGGGAAAATCGGCCGCCAGCGTGTCGAAGCTGATGCTCATCGTCGGCGTCGCCACCCTGTTCGGCTGGATTCTGAGCGTCCGCCGCTTTCCCATCATGGCCTCCGAGTTCATGACCAGCGTCACCGACAACTCCTACGCCATCATGTTCATGATCATCGGCCTGCTGATCGTCATCGGCTTCTTCATGGAAACGGTGGCGGCGCTGATCATCCTGGTTCCGGTCCTCTATCCCCTTGGGCAACAAATCGGGTTCGACCCCATCCATTACGCGATGATCATCATCGTCACCCTTCTCTTCGGCGCCATCACGCCGCCGGTGGGGATTCTCCTCTACATCACCTCGAACATCGCCGGGATCAAGTTCCAGGAATCGCTTCGCTACATTTTCCCCTTCGTTCTCGCCTTTCTCGCGGTCATCCTGCTCCTGGTGTTTTTCCCCTCGCTCACCATCTGGCTGCCGCAGGCTCTGGGTCTGATGTGACGTCGAAGAAACGAATCCGCCGAAAAAGCGATAGGGTGCATGGGTTCCAAAACAAACAGCCCTCCAGCCCGCAGTGGGTTGGAGGCCCTGGGGCAAAGAAGCTATATAATTGATATGCCTTGCTTTTCTCTCTATAATAGCGACATTCCCGTTACGTCGCTCAACAGAGGCAGGAAGGCAGATTATGGCCAAACGCCGCCGAACGCTGTTTGGAAAAAACCTACTGGTGGCAGTCGCCGTTTTGTCGGGAATGGGCCTGCCGGCCGGAGGGGGGGAATCGGGCCGCGCGGCCGGGACGGTAGCGGCCAAGCCCGCCGCGCTGGCGGGAGGCGAGGGCGTATCCGTCAACGGCTGGTTGAAGGTGCGCGACGGAACGCTGCGGAATCAGGCGGGACAGCCGTGCCAGCTCAGAGGCATGAGCAGCCACGGCCTCCAATGGTTTCCGAAATACACCAATGCCCGGGCCCTCATGACCATCGGCGCGTACGGCGCCAATCTTTTCCGGGTCGCGATGTATGCAGATTCATCGGAAGGCGGCTATAACGAAAGCGCCGATGCCGCCCGGCGCCAACGGGAGTGGATGTATTCCTCGGTCGAAAACGCCTTGGCCGCCGATCTGTACGTCATAATCGACTGGCATATCCTCAAGGACAAAAACCCGCTCCGTCATTTGGACGCCGCCATTGCGTTCTTCGGGGAGATTTCCTCGCGCTATGGCAGGGAGCCGGGAGTGATTTACGAGATATGCAATGAACCGAACGGCGACACGACCTGGGGGGACGTTTTCCGTTACGCCGAAAAGGTGATTCCCGTCATCAGGAAGAATTCGCCGAGCGCCATCGTCCTGGTCGGCACGCCCAAATTTTCCACCGATCTCCAATCGGCATTTGAAAAACCGCTGCCGTTCGACAACATCATGTACGCGCTGCATGTTTACACCGAATACGTGAGCAACCGTTTCGAACGGAATGTCTCCGAACTCCTTTATGCCAAAATGCCGGTGTTTGTCACCGAGTGGGGCATCAGTTCCACGAAAAAGCGTGACAACTATGCCATCGCGAAAAGGCTTCTCGACTTTTTCGACAAGCGCAACCTCAGTTGGGCGAATTGGTCTCTTTGCAACAAAAACGAGTCCTATTCCGCCATCAAGCCGGAGGTGCAGAAGCTGAGCGGCTGGATCGACGAGGATTTGTCCCTGTCGGGAAAGCTGGTATTCAGTCGATTTGCCCGAAAAGAGCGTCCACTCTAAAACGAAACGTGGAATGTGAAGCCGATGGAGTTTTCGCGGTTGTCGGTTATGGCGAAGCGATAGTACAGGTTCATTTCCACGTAGGAACGGGGCGCGTGGTACTTGTCCTCCCTGAACCAGCGCCGGATCACGATGCCGGGGCCTCCGTCGAAGCCGAGCCTGTCGTGGGAATCTTCATTTTTTCCCTTGTAATCGTACCTGACCGCAAGGTAGGGGATGAACAGGAGGTTCCTGTCGCATGGCAAGGGAATGGTGACGCCTTTCCGGAAAACGCCGTCCGAGGTGAAATCCTTTTCCCTTGTCGAATAGATGTTGTCGACCCATGTTTTCGTGTAACCCCAGTATTTCCTGTAGGGGAGGGGATCGGTGCCCGCCGATTGATCCCAGAGCACCCGAAGCCGGAAATCATCATCCATATTGCGGCCGAGGCCGAATTCCTGCTCGACTCCCATGCTCAGATCGCTCAGGCATTTGAACGGACTCACGCGGATTCCCACCAGGGCGTAAAGCGTATCGCCCAAATCGGTATTGGACGTCCACCGATCCGTTCTGCCGCGGGAAACGTTCCAGTAGTCCCCGAAATAATTGCCGTGGTAGTTCCCGCCGATCTGGCCGTATATTTTGCCCTGCCTGCCGTTGCACCACTTGAAATAGCGGGAGACTTCCAGCAGGTTTCC
>JAVBRW010000346.1:0-4505 GCA_031547475.1 Planctomycetota bacterium | reverse complement strand
CAGGAAAACCCCATTTTGCAAAACTCCAGTTCAACCAAGCGTTCCCCCAAAAAATCACCATTCACACCATACCGGTATAGTCACCGCGTCATCAGGCTCGGCAGGTAGGTCGTGAGGAACGGCACATAGGAAACGAGGACCAGCACGGCGATGTTCAGCACCAGGTACGGCATGTTGGCTTTGACGAACCGGCTGACCGAGATTTTGCCGATGCTGCAGGTCACGAACATGCACACGCCGACCGGCGGCGTGGTCAGGCCGATGACCAGGTTGAGGACGGCGACGACGCCGAACTGGATGGGATCGATGCCGACCTGGTTGGTGACGGCCAGAAGCGTCGGAAACAGGGTCAGGAGCGCGGCGATCGTCTCCATGAAGGTGCCGACGAACAGCAGCAGGACATTGATGAGGAGCAGGATGACGTATTTGTTGGTCGAGATGCTGAACATCAGGTCCGCCACCATCTTCGGCACCCGCTCCGACATCATGATCCAGGCGAAGCAGTTGGCGAAGCCGACCAGGACCATGATGCTGGTGGTGGTGATGGCGGCGTTTATCAGGATTTTCGGCAGATTTCTCACGGTCAGGCCGCGGTAGACGAACGAGCCGACCAGGAACGCGTACAGGCAGGCGACGATGGACGCCTCGGTCGGGCTGAACACGCCGCCGATGATGCCGTAGAGGATGATGACGGTCATCATGATGGCCCAGAACGCGTAGCGGAATTCGAACATCCGCTCCTTCCAGGTCGATTTGTTGCCTTTCGGATAGTTCCGCTTGACCGACAGGTAATAGGTCAGCGCCATTTGCCCGCCGCCCATCAGGAGCCCCGGCAGAATGCCTGCCACGAACATTTTGCCGACCGACAGCCCGGTCAGGGTGCCGGCGATGATCATCGGCATGGACGGCGGGATGATCGGGCCGACGCAGGACGAGGACGCGGTTATGGCGCAGGAGAAATCGACGTCGTAGCCCTCCTTTTCCATGGCCGGGATGAGGATGGAGCCGAGACTGGCGGCGTCGGCCAGCGCGGTGCCGGAGATGCCGGCGAAAATCATCGAGGCGATGATGTTGGCCTGCGCCAGGCCGCCCCGCACGTTGCCGATGAAGCTGTTGCAGAACTTGATGATGCGGTCGGACAGGCCGCCCGCGTTCATCAGATCGCCCGCCAGGATGAAGCCGGGCACGCACAGCAGGGTGAACGAGTTCAAGCCGCCGTACATGCGCTGCACCAGCACCATGAGGGGAATGCCGGCGAGCTGCGCGTACAGGAGGCACGACAGCCCGAGGCAGAAGGCGATGGGCACGCCGGCGAACAGGAGGACGAGGAACGCGAAGAACATGACGGTGACAATCATGGAGCTATTCCCCCTTCAGGACGCGGCGGCAATTGACGGCCAGCGAGAAAAGCGCGAACAGGACTATCCCCGCCGCCATGACGACGAAGGCGAAAAAGACGTAGCGCATGGACAGGTTCATGGCGGGGCTGGTCTGGCGGCCGCCGAGGTTCATGAAATGGGGCCAGGCGTACCAGCCGAACACCGACATGAGGAAAATGACCAGCGCGTCGGACAAGGCGGCCAGCGCCAGCCTCGCCCTGGCGGGCAGCTTGTTGACGAACAAATCGACGTTGACGAAATTGCTGTTGCGCATGGCGAGGCCGGCGCCGCAGCTCACCATCCAGATGAGGAGGAAGCGGGAAATCTCCTCCGTCCAGCTTGGCACCTTCGGCAGGAACAGGCGCGCGAACACCTGTAGCAGCACCGCCAATATCAGCCCGACGAACGACAGCGTCATGCCGAACGCCAGCAGTTTTCCGACGATTTTGCTGAATAGGGACATGAACGGATTCCTTGTGGGCGAAAAGCGGGAAGTTGAGCCGGAATCCAGTGGGATTGACGTTGACGGCACGATACCCCCCCGCTGTCAAATGGGTGAATCCCGGTTTGCAAAACTTCGGCGTGAATCGTGAATTGTCCGCAACCCTCATTCCATGCACCCTGCGCGGATGCGGTTTCCGCGCAGGGCGCGTTGCGGAACTACATCGCAATCACCTTCTTGTACAAATCCTGCAACTCCGGCGTCAGCGCCTTCAGGACGTCCGGCTGCATTTTCTTGGCGAACGCTTCCTTGTCCGCCTTGTGGAACTGCATGCCGTGGTCGGTCAGGAATTTTTCGCACTTGGCCTCGTCGGCGGCGTGGAGCTTCCGTTCGTACGCTTCCGTTTCCTTGCCCGCCTTGATGATGACGTCCTGGATGTCCTTCGGCAGGGTCTTGAAATAATCCTCGCCGATCAGCAGGTAGATCCAGCCGATGACGTGTTCGGTGCGGTTGACGTACTTCTGCACTTCGTAGAAGCTGGCGCTCTTGATGAGATCGACCGGGTTTTCCTGGCCGTCGATGACTTTCTGCTGGAGCGAGGTGAACACTTCGGAGAAGGCCATGGGAATGGGCTTGGCGCCGACCGCTTCCCAGGCGACGACGTGGATCGGCACGTTGGAGATGCGCAGCTTCATGCCCTTCATGTCGTCCGGCACGGTGATGGGGGTGTTGGAGGTGACGTTCCTGGCGCTGCGGACAAAGACGGACAGCGGGCGCATGGCGGCCTTTTCCATCAACTGCTTGTCGATGAACTGGCCGACTTCGCTCGCCAGCACCTTGTTGAGGTGCGCCTCGTCGCGGATCATGTACGGAACGCTCAGGATGGCGATGGCCGGCGCCCAGTTGGCCATGGAGTCGGCGGAGATGACCATGTGGGCGACGCCGGAGTGGATGGCGTCGATGACTTCCATCTCGGAGCCGATTTCGTTGTTCGGGTAGACCTCGACCTTGACCCGCCCATTGGTGCCCTTCTCGACCAGCTCCTTGAACTTCAGGGAAGCCAGGAGCCAGGTGTGCTCGGAGTTGGAGATATGGCCGAGTTTGATGGTGAATTCAGCCGCGGCGGCATGGACAGCGGCGGCCAGGATCAACGCGGTCGCCAACGAAATAAACTTTTTCATAAGTTTCTCCTCTATAAAATGCCCGCCCCCGGGCCATCCTAGCCGGCGACGCGCCGGCAAACCGGTATTGCCAAAAATGCGGTGGAACTTCTCTTTCGTTCTTGCATTGCGGTACGTATGGTCGTGTGATCGTGTGCTGGTTCGGAAGAGTTAGAAATATGAACGCGTATATGCCATGGTAGCATACGCATTTTACCGCATATCCCCCGTAAGCGCCACAAGAAAACGTTTTTTCGCGCATCCGGTTTGCGTCGTAATCAACGGGAACATTAATACCCTTGCTTGCGAAACCGCGCGTTTTTCCCTTGACACCCTCCCGGAACGCCTTAGCCTTAGCTTGAGCCGATTAAACGACAATTTTATCCCATTTTTTCAGCCGGAGGAAAAATCATGGCCGCAAGCGCCCTTATCCAGGTCGACGAACAGCTTGTCAGCGTTCTGGTCAAATGCACGAAAGACGGCCTGATGATGGCCGGACTCAAGCCGGCGCCCATCGGCATATCGAAACTGCTGCATTCCAAAGGCAACGTCTCCTCCATCATCGGTTTTGTCGGACCGTTCAGCGGCTCGATGATTATCAACACCTCGGACGCCACCGCCTGTTTCATGGCCGGCCGCATGCTGGGCGAAACGCTCCACGCCCTGGACAACCAGACCCTGGACGGCCTGTGCGAAATCGCCAACATCATCGCCGGCCAGGCCAAGGCCGCCCTGTCCACCACCGACTACCGTTTCGACCGCATCAGCGTGCCGTCGGTCATCGTCGGCAACAGCTACTCCATCTCCCACTACCGGGGCATGACCTCGGTGTCGGTCGAGTTCGAGCTGCCGGAAATGCCGATCAAGCCGGGCGAGTTGGGCACCTTTTCCGTCAACATCTCGCTCATGAAAATCTAGCGCCGGATTATGGCCGTCAACAAAAGCGCCACCAAGCGGCAACTGGCCGTCGCCCTCCGCTACAACGAGGACAAGGAAGCGGCGCCCCGCATCCTTGCCCGGGGCCAGGGCAACGTGGCCGACAAGATTCTCGACATCGCCCGCCAGAAAGGCATCCCCATCAAGGAGGACCCCGATCTGGTGGAGGCTTTGGCCAAGCTTGACGTGGGCTCCCTCATCCCGACCGAACTCTACCCCGCGGTTGCGGAGGTGCTGGCGTTCGTCTACCGGCAGAACCAGCGGCTCGGGAATCGGTGAGGGAATGTAAGAATTAAGCTTTATGATTTAAGATTTTCCCTGTTGCAACGATTCCGGTACAATGGAAATGGATTTCCTGATTGCGGCAATCGGCAATATGCCAACATTACGTTGAAATTCGGTTTCTTGTCCGCGACAAACGCGCCGTTCTCTGGTAGGGGCGGCCCTTGTGGCCGCCCGCCTTTCATTGGCGAATTGATTGCGGAAATCGGCAATATGCAAACATTACTTTGAATTTCGGTTTGTTGTCCGCTACAAACGCGCCGTTCTCTGGTAGGGGCGGCCCTTGTGGCCGCCCGCCTTTCATTG
>JAVBRW010000334.1:0-4611 GCA_031547475.1 Planctomycetota bacterium | reverse complement strand
TGGAAAGAATCAAACCAGAAGTAGAACCGCGCCCCAAAATCCCACTCACAGTAAAAGCCGCCGCTCTGCACGGCGGCGATTTTCTCCACTTGTCAAGGTGGGGATGGCCGGACATTTACCGCATACGAAAGCCTTGCGGCGCGGCCAATTCGTTATTGAAACGAGGGCGGCCACAAGGGCCGCCCCTACCGTTGATCGGAATATTTTGGATCAGTTCACGCTCGGTCCCAGGCTCTTCCGCAGGAAATCGGCGCGGGCGATGTCGCGGGCGCTGGATTCGAGTTCCTTCCCTTCCATCCTCTGGAGATGGGCGGGCTGGGTGTAGAGGAACAAACGCTCGAGCGCGGGCAAATCGATATCGCTGAACACGCCCATGGCAATCCCGAGCCGCAGGGACGACAAATGCCGCATCGCCTCCTCGGACGACATGAGCCGCGCGTTTCTCAGCAAGCCCCAGCTGCGCCACACCCGATCCTCGAGCTGGTTCCGCTCGCTGGTGGCGAGTTCGTTCCGCGCCTTGTCCTCGTACTGGATGATGGCGCCGATGACCGCTTCCATATCGTCGATGATGTCGAGCTCCGAACGGCCGCAGGTGATCTGGTTCGATATCTGGTACAGCTCGCCGAACGCTTCCGTGCCTTCGCCGTAGAAGCCCCGCACCGCCATGCGCATCTCGTACACGGCGCGGAACACCTTCTCGATATGCCGGGTCATGACCAGGGCCGGCAGGTGCAGCATCACCGACACCCGGAGGCCGGTGCCGACATTGGTCGGGCAGGAAGTGAGGTAGCCGTAGTTCGCGCTGAAGGCGAATTCGAGCCGCTCGGACAACTGGTCGTCCAGACGGTTGACCCGCTCGTACGCCTCCTGGACGCCGAGGCCGGACATGAGGCACTGCATCCGGAGATGATCCTCCTCGTTCACCATGACGGCCAGGGATTGCGGCTGGTTGAAGGCGACGGCCCGGGGGCCCGATCCGTCGGCCAACTCGCGGCTGATCAGGTGGCGCTCCATCAGGAGCCGGCGATCGAGCGGCAACTGCTCGTCCAGCTCGCACCAGGTGAAATCCTTGCCGTCGGGAAGCGACTGGATGGCGGAACGCACTTCGTCCAGCACCTCCTTCCGCTCCGACTGCTCGGGGTGGGTGGGAAAGCGGCGGTTCGCCAGATTCCGGGCCAAACGGACGCGGGTGGAGACGGCTATCCCCGAATTGGGGCCGCCGCTCATCCAGGCGCCCGTATCCCCGCTGATGCATTTATTGATTTCCATCGCGCACAAAGCTTTCGTTTATAGCAAATCCACTTTGGTTTTCGGCAAATGTCATTCCCAATCCCAAGGGACGGACAGGGCGGCGAATTTCACGCTTCGGCCGTTTTCTTCCGGCGCAACTCGTCGAGCTCCGCCTTGAGGCTGGCGGCGGCGTCGTAATTTTCCTCCGCCACCGCCTGGCGGAGGCGTTTTTCCAGGGAGCGGATGGCGGTGTCCACTTCGTCCAGCTCGCGCCTGACGCCCGGTTTCTTGCCGACATGGAACGATTCGCGGTTTTGGGCGTGGGGGGCGATCTGGTTGGCGATAAGCATCCGCAATTTCGGATCGAGCGCTCCGTAATCGTGCGGGCAGCCAAGCCGACCGCGTTCGCTGAACTGCGACCAGGTCATGCCGCAACGCGGACAGACGAGTTCGTCCTCCGCCGCCCTGGCCTTGACCTGCGCCGCCTGCTTGGGATTCGGAATGATCTTCTTCGCCGCCAGACCGAGGAGCTGCGGCAGGTTCGAGGCGCCCTGGAGGTTGAAACCCTTGTCAGCCGCGCAGGTTTCGCAGATATGCACCTCTTTCTTGATGCTGTTGTGTATGTCGGTCAAATGTATGGTCGCCGGCTTTTTCTTGCAAATCTGGCATATATACATGAGGTTATCGCTTCTCCCATTTCTTCAGGTTGACGACTTCCGAAAGCGTCTTGCCGGCAAGGATTTCCGCCGCCAGGCGCTGTTCCGCCTCCATGATGTCCAGCGCGCGGTTCGCATACTCGACCGCGTGTTCACGGGGAAGCACCATGACTCCGTCGTCGTCGGCGAAAATCCAGTCGCCGGGACGAATCGGCTGGCCGCCTATATTAATCTCTGTACCAATCTCGCCAAAACCCTTTGGCTCCCCCGCATTCGAACAGATATGGGTGGAGAAGAGAGGCAGCCCGATGCGTGTCGAGAGCTCGACGTCGCGTATGGCGCCGTGAATGACCACGCCCGCAAGCCCCCTGCCCTTGGCGGATTGGGCGGCAAGCTCCCCGAACACCGCCGGCGGCACGCCGCCGCAGTCGGCAATCAGCACTTCGCCCGGTTTCGCCGCATCGATGGCCTGCACCACCTTGTTCCAGTCGCCCGGACTGGAACGGACCGTCACGGCCTGGCCCGCCATCCGGAGGCCGGGCGTGCGGTTCACCGGCCCGGCGAGGCACGGCTTATGGTGCATCGCGTCGGACAGATTGGAGGTCGAGGTCTGGAGAAGCGCGTTGCAGATGTTCGACATGTCGGTGCGTTTGCCGAGTACGGATGCGGTGGCGACGCCGGTGTCCATGGCGGCCCGCAGGGCGACCGCCGCCTTTTTGGCGTCGGACGCCTTGTGGAGCGCGCCGCCGACGATGATAATGGAAGCGCCGGCCGACAGCAGCTCGGGGGCGGTTTCCGAAGTGACGCCGCCCGCCACGGCGAGGAGCAAATCGGTGGCGGCGCGGGCGGTCTTGAGCCGGGCAAGCGGATCGTGGCCGAGCATCTGTTCGTCGATGGACATGTGAACGCCGATGATGTCGACCCCGAGCCTGGTCACCTGGGCCACGCGATCGGCGAATTGATCGTCCGGAATATTGATGGTGTCGCAGTAGGTTTTCAAACCATACTTGCGCCCGACCTCGACGCACTGGGAAATGGTCGGATCGGCGGCGGCGGCGAGGACGACGGCGACGTTGGCGCCGGCGTTGGCGGCCGCCTCGAACTCGACGCGGCCGGCGTCCATGGTTTTGAGATCGGCGACGATGACGTGCTGGGGAAACGCGGCGCGGAGCCGCCTGACCGCCTCGAACCCCTCCGACTTGATGAGGGGCGTCCCCGCCTCCAACCAATCCACGCCGCCCGATACGACCTCGTGGGCGAGGCGCAACGCGCGCTCCAGCTCGATGAAATCGAGAGCGACCTGCAACACGGGGAACGGACCATTGACGCCGCGCGGCGAATTCGGCATGATT
This sequence comes from Planctomycetota bacterium, assembly GCA_031547475.1. Lineage (GTDB taxonomy): Bacteria > Planctomycetota > SZUA-567 > SZUA-567 > SZUA-567 > JAJBSZ01. Next base: position 1,373 of record JAVBRW010000334.1, on the reverse strand, counting down.
TTCCTTTTGAGCTATCGGACAAAACCATTAATGTAAAATCCGACCTTGACACCGGGTGCCAAGGCGGGTTCAAGGGAACCTCAATCCAACTAGGCAATGATACCCGATACCCGGGGGAAAGTTCAAGAAATTGTTGGATAATCCGTCGCAACCGGCAGTGCTCCTGCAAACGCCCGACTTCGTCGTCCTGGCCAAGCCGCCCGGCATGGAAACCGTGTCGGAAGACGGCGGGCCGGAACTGCTGGCGACAGCCAGAACGCTTTTGAACGATCCCGGCCTGCTGCCGGTGCACCGCCTCGACCGGGACACGTCCGGCGCGCAGGTGCTGGCGCGCAATCAGGCGGCCGAGGCGGAACTGGCGAAGCTGTTCCGCCAGCGCAAAGTGGAAAAAACCTACCTCGCCCTCTGTCTCGGCGTTCCCCGCAACCGCAACGGCGCCATCAACCGGAACCTCTCCGAATGGGGCGGCGGCCGGCGGCCGGTGCGGGTGGTGAAACAGGGCGGGCTGGAAGCGTCGACCCATTACGAAGTGCTGGGCGCATCGAATCCGCTGCCGGACGGCTGGAAAGTCGGCCTCCTGGCCTTTTCCCCGCACCAGGGCCGCACCCACCAGATCCGCGTCCACGCCGCCAGCCTCGGCTACCCCATCCTCGGGGACGATCAATACGGCGATCGGGCGGCCAACCAGCGGGTCAAACAATTGTTCGGATTGAAGCGGCAGGCTTTGCACGCCTGGCGCGTCGCGTTCGAATGGCGCGGGAAGAGAGTGGAGGCGGTCTGTCCGGCGCCGGAGGATATGGCGGGGATGATGGAGGGGCTGGGGTTGAAGGTTTGATCTGAAAAAAGCCGAATCCAATGGACACCCCCGCCCCTTTCCGAAAAAAGGAACGGAAGCACCGGCGGATCCTTCCCGAGGCCCGGAGGGCAAATGAGTGGGAATACCTGGTCAGGATATCCCCGGGCGCGTCTAAAGCGTCAATTCGCTATGGGTGGCCTCACTACCCGCCTTGCCCCCGACCGCGTCAAACCGCACGCACACGCCCTTCCAAAAACCCTCCGGACCCCGCGCGACCGGGACTTCCGTTCGGGTACCGCTACCACAACCGCATTCGCTTCGGCCGAAGCTGGAGGGAACGGCTAGCACGTTCCCTCAACCACATCATCGAAGTTAGCCGCGTTCGTTCGCAACCGAGATTTTTTTCATTTTTTTTTTGCGGGCGGAACATTCGCCGGTAGGGGCGGCCCTCGTGGCCGCCCACGTTAGGTTCTGTCAGATAATAAATGAAGCACCGGGGCCTTTATCGAATGCGCTATAGCTGCGTTGCTGTTGAAAAGTTGCTATAGTTATTTCCTGACAGGCCCTTACAATGGGG
>JAVBRW010000005.1:0-12948 GCA_031547475.1 Planctomycetota bacterium | reverse complement strand
AGGCCGTAGCTCATGAAGACGTTGGCGCCGTCGCCGTAGAATTCCTTGAACTTCTCCTCGCGGTAGGTGACGATTTTGCCGGTCAGCACCAGATCGGGGACGTCGCCGGTGTCGGGGAACATGCCGCCCTTGACCGAGGTGTTCCTGCGGCTGAACGGATTGAGCGAAATCGCTTCGGCGGTGAAGGAAAGGGAAAAGAAAATCAGAACAATGAGCGCGGCTTTTCGCATGGTTTTTCCTCGTCGGCGGCCGGTTTTTTCCTGGCCGTCCGCTTGATTTGCCGGGTGACGGCCGCGAGATTCCGTAGCGCGGCCCGGCTGTCGGGTTCGATTTCCAGGGCCTGGCGGAAATAGCCTTCGGCCTCTTCGTGGGCGCCGGCGGACATTTTGATAATGCCCATGTTGTTGGCGGCGCTGGCGTCGCGGGGGTTCAGCTCAAGCGCCCGGCGGAACGCGGCCAGCGCCTCCTCGCCCCGGCCGGCCCGCCACAGCGCGGCGCCCAGGTTGTTGTGAACGACGGGGGAGGAGGGGTCGGCCTCGATGGCCCGCCGGTATGCTTCGATGGACTCCCCGGTCAGCCCGAGCTTGTCCAGGGCGATGCCGAGATTGACCGTGGTTTCGAAATCGCCCGGACACAGTTCGAGCGCCCGCGTCAGTTTTTCCACCGCCCCTTCGGCGTCCCCCCGCGACAGGAGGAGGTAGCCCCAGTTGTTCCATATCCGGCTGTCGTCCGGGCATTCGTCGGCGAAGCTGGAAAACAGTTCCTCCGCCTCCGCCTCGCGCCCGACCTGGGCCAGCAGGGTGGCGTAGGACACGGCCAGGTCGAGACTGCCCGGCTCCGCCGACCAGGCGTCGAACAGTACGGTTACGGCCGCGTCGGCCCTGCCTTCCGCCAGCAAGCGGGCGGCGGTTTCGAGGCGGGGGTCGGGCGGTTCGTGGTCGCGAAAGTCCGGCATAGGAACCCTATGTAATTTAAGATTGTAGATTGTAGATTTATACTTATAAAAACGCATATCCGCAAACAAAACGCGCCGCATAGTGCAGATCTTAAATCTACAATCGACAATCTTAAATTGAAAACTAGTCCTGGAACTCGAACTGTTCCCCGGACCGCAGCGTATTCGATTCGAGCTGGCCTTCGAAATACCAGCGGCGCGGGACGGTGTTAGTGTTGAGGACGAAACGGTCGGCCTTGAGGCGCTGGCGGTGCGGGGCGCGGCCGGCGTCCACCGTGTTCAACAAGAGCTGCGGCTGGCGGGGCGGAATGCTCGAAATGACGATTCTGCCCTCCGGCACATCGTATACCGCCTGATCGCCACGGGTGAAGAAGGTGGTGCCGGGACGGCTCAGCCAGTCGATGTTCGGGCTGTCCGGCGGCGGTTCGGCATAGACCCGCAGCAGCACGCCGCCCATGGCGTCCATCCGGAGGACGCGGGACAAGGCCTCCTCCCCGGCCATGTTTTCGGTCGGCGGCTCGATAAGCGTGATGTCCAAACGATCGCAGCGGCCGTCGAGGCTGGGGAAGCTCCAGTTGTCGCCGACGCCGGGCTGGATGATGTGGACGTTGTCCGAAATCTTGATGTTCATCGCCAGCTCGTTGTAGACCATCATGCCTTTTTCGCCGAACAGGACCCGGGTCGGCACTTTCGACATGCCTTCGCCGGAACGGTTGCCGGGCATCTGGAGTTCGCCGGGGCCGGCGGCGCGGGTAATGCCCTGCAATTCCCTGACCTCGACGTGCGGCGAACGGAGCGTCAGCCCGTCGTGGCTCTGGACCAGAACGAAACGTCGGCTGTCCTGGCGGCGATCGGCCGTCAGGTTGAGAACGTTTCCGGTGTTGGTGAAATCGACGACGCAGCGATCGCCCATGGCCTGGCGTTTGCCGACGTCGACATTGTTCTTGATCACCCGGTTTTCGATGCGGACGTTGATCCGGGCTTCGGCGCGGCGCAGGTGGCCGAGCTGCTCGACCTCGACCTGGCGCCTGTCCTGTTCCCGATCGGGAACGGCGCCGTCCTTCAGGAAACGGGTGTCCACTTCCTCGGCCGAGATGACCAGGCCGCGGGAGGGCTGGCGGAGCACCACGTTTTTGCGGAACTTGGCTTCGCTGGCCAAACCGTCGTGGAACGATTCGTAGCGGGCGGCGCCGTCGAACTTGATTTCGGAACGGAAGCCCGGCATGTCGGGATCGGGGGTGGACAATTCGCCCGGCCCGTTGGCGCGGATCAAATCGCCCCGGGCGGAAGCCATGATGCGGGGCGCGGCGAACATGGAGCCGACCGCGCCGCCGATTTGTTCCCGGTAGACCGCCATCCGGGCCGGCTGGCCGTTCCGGGGCGGCGTGCCTTCGAGATAGATGTCGCCTTCGTTGGCGTCGGCGCTGGGGAAGTCGCGGATAATCTGGTTGGCTTCGCACACCCGGGTGTCCTGCATCATGCGGGCGTTGCCGGACGCGTCGATACGGCGGAGGCGCACATAGGTTTCGCCCTGCTTGCCGACGACCGGCTCTTCGATCATGTAGATGTCCAGCTTGTCGCTGGTCATGACGTAGTTGTCCTCCGGCGCGTCGGAGGTGGCCATGACATTACCTTTGAACCAGGCCAGGCCCTTGGCTTCGTTGTATTCCATCCCGTCGTCGCACTTGATGGAAATGCGCCTTTTCTCGTCCGAAAGGTTGTCGGGATCGGTGTTGAATTCGCAGATCGCCACGCCGCCGCTGCCGTGAACCAGGTGCCGGGGCTTTTCGCCCGGGCCGGTTTTCAAACGTTGCATGTGGATGATGGGGGCGGTGATCTGGTGGCCTTCGTCGTCCCGCACCCACGGATGCGGCGGCATCCCCTGGGCGGGGCCGAACAGGCGGAGAACGTCGAGGGTCTGTTCGCTGCCGTCGGGGGTGGTGCCGGTGACCAGATCGTATTCGGCCCGGTGCGCCTTGGCTTCGCGGCCGCCGGTGTTGATGGTAACGTCGTTCTCGGCCAGAACGCGCTGAAGCTGATCGGGAATGTCCGACCCGGGCGACATGACCAGGTGGACGTCGACGTTTTCCGCCCGGATGCGCAAATCGTCCCGCTTGAGGAACACCGAATCGGTGAACTGGATGCGGCCGTCCCGGCGGGAATAGGCCATCCGGCCCTTGTAGTTGATGTCGATGGGCTTGGACGGGCCGTCGTCGAGGGGGCGCGCTTTCAACAGCACCTGGCCCTGGCCGCCGCTGGCGTTCAGGACATCGAGAACGGCGGTGGTGTTTTCGATTTTCGCCTTGCCGCCGGTGCCGGAGCAGTCCGCATCGTTCGTCTCGAAAATGAAGTCAAGGACGCGATCGGAAATGCGATCCTGGCCGAACATGACTTCCGGCACCCGCTCGATGCGGGAATCGGTCAGGGTGATGCGGTTGGTATCGTAGTCGAAATCGGCCCGCCCGCCGCGCGCGGTGTAAAGGATGACGCCGGGCGTGTCCTTGTCGTAGCCGGTGATGATGACCGATCCCGGGCGTTTCCCGATGGTGGCGACAATGCTTTTGACTTGGCCGGCGGTGGCGTCGCCGCAATGGTTGGTGGGAAGGGGATCGTCCTCGTGGCGGAGAAAGACTTTGAGAATGTCGGATTCGATGCGGAGGCCGGGACGGTTGACCCGCACTTCGCGCTCGAACTGGATCTCGCGCTCGCGCAGCTTGTAGCTGGCGGTGTCGCGGCAGGTGATTTCGGTCAGGCCGGAAGCGCCGGTACCGCTGTAGCGGTTGATTTCCATGCGGGCGTTGTGCTCGATATAAACGATGCCGCCCCACTCCTTGACGTTCGAGGTGCTGCTGCTCGTCTCCAGCGCCGCGTCGTCGGCGAGGTAGAGGAAGCCGGTGCCGACGATGGTGCTGTCCTCCTGGTAGAACCGCACTTCGCCGTCGCCGTTCAGCTTGCGGAGCGTGTTGTTCCACTGGGCGTGCTGGCATTCGATCACCGTTTCGACCGACGGATCGAGCCGCAGCTTTTTGTTCGGGTCGAGAGGCGGCAGCGGTTTCAGCCGCATCTGTTTCATAATCACGTTGCCCTCGAGGTTGGCGATCTCCTCGGACGGGCTGTCCGGCTCGGGCGGGCGGCGGACGAAATGGCCGCGATCGGACGTGATAAGCATTTTTACCGGCAGGGGCTGATCCTCGGGCGTTTTTGCCAGGCTTTCCTCCGAATCGTCGTAAATGGTGATGACGACGTTTTTTAGATTGACCCGGGGCGTGCCTTCGGCGACATCGTACGCTTCCGCCTGATCCGCTTCGAGAAGGGATTGCAAACGGCCGTTTTTGAATGTCGGGTAACGAATCTTTTTGTAGGGCTGGGCCTGATCACCTTCGGCGGCGGGAACGGCGAAAGTCAACAGCAGCAGAAGCGCCAGAATTCGCATTTTTGGGCAATCCTTTCCGAATTAACAATTTATAATTATTCATCATCAATTATTAATTCGCTTTGTATCTTTCCATAATCCCGTCCCATTTCCCCTGTACCTTGAGGATATGGTCGACGACTTCCCGCACGGCGCCTTTGCCGCCTTTCTTCTCTGTCACCCAATCGGCCGCTTCCCTGGTTTCTTCCACCGCGTCGCGGACGGCGATGCCGAGACCGGCCCGGGCCATGACGGGAATCTCCATCAGATCGTCCCCCATGATCGCGACTTCGGAGGGTGCGAGGCCGAGGCGGGACAGCAGCTCTTCGAACACGGGCAATTTGGCCTTCACACCCATGGCGAGATGGGCTATCCCCAACTCGGCCGCCCGCTTTTCCACCACGGGTGAGGTGCGCCCGGTGATGATGCCTGCCTGGTAACCGGCCCGCATCCAATACATGAGGCCGGAACCGTCCTTGACATTAAACGCTTTCAACTCTTCGCCACTTTCGCTGTAAATAATTCTTCCATCGGTCATTACACCGTCGACATCCAATAACAGAAACCGGATGGGAAGGATTTTTTCTGGCGGAGGAAGCTTTTTTGTGATTTTTTTTGACATTTTTTTACCGTGGTCCACACTAATACAATGCGGGGGCCTTTGTAATCGATTCAATCTCACCTTCTGGTGAGTCGACAATAGAATAAGGCTCTGTAGCCTGAAAAAACTCAAGCCAAGGCAATGGTATGACCCTGGCCGGGTGAAGTCAAGGGCGATTGTTCCTTTGGTCCGTCGCTGTTTCTTATGTATTTGGGGATGTGCGCATGCGGAAAATCATCGTTCTGGTTATTATCCTCGGCTTCGCCGGATATGTCGGCTACCGCTACTTCACCTCGACCGAGAAAGCCAAGAGCAGGCGGGGATCCCGGACACAGATTGTGGCGGTGGAGACCGCCCGCATCCAGAAGGCCGATCTGGGCGATCGGGTCGTCTTCACCGGCAGCATCAAGGCCGAGGAACGTTATGACGCGACGCCGAAAATTTCCGGCATACTCCGCCAGGTCAATTTCAACGTCGGCGACGTTGTCCACCGGGGGGACGTCCTGGCCATCCTCGACGACGACGAACACGTCCTGGCGGTGGAACAGGCGGAAGCATCGCTTCTCGTCGCCAAGGCCAACGCGAACGATGCGGAAAAACAGTTGGAAATATCCAAGCGCGATTACCAGCGCGCGCAAAACCTGCGGGAACAGTTCGTCATTTCCGCCCAGGAATTCGACCGCACCGAAGCGACCTACCGGGCGCAGGAGGCGAAATACGAAACCGCCCTCGCCAACGTCCGCCTGTTGGAAGCGCTGCTGAAAACCGCCCAGGTCAAGCTCGGCTACACCCGCATCATGGCCGAATGGACCGAAGGCCCGGAAACGCGGGTCATCGGCCGGCGTTATATGGATTCCGGCGCCATCGTCACCACCGCCACTCCCGTCCTGTCCGTCCTCGACATCAATTCGGTACGCGCCATCATATCGGTCAGCGAAAAGGAATACCCGAAAATCGCGGTCGGCGACACCGTGACCGTTTCCACCGACGCCTTCCCCGGCCGCAAATTTCCGGCTCGGGTGGCGCGGGTGCCGCAGGAACTCGGGATATTGACCCGCGAGGCGGAGGTCGAGGTGGCTATCGACAATCCCCAGCTCGCCCTGAAGCCCGGCATGTTCGTCCGCGCCGACATCGAATTCGCCCGCCGGAACGGCGCCACCGCCGCGCCCCTCGAAGCTGTCGTCCGCCGCGACGACGGCCGCCGGGGCGTCTATGTCGTCAACGCCGACCGGAATCAGGTCACTTTCGAGCCGGTCACCGAAGGCATAATCGACGGCAAGCTGGTCGAACTGGTCGACGCCAACGGCCTTCTCGATCGCGAAGTCGTCGTCCTGGGGCAGCACCTCCTGAAGGACGGCATTACCATCAAGATCGCGGGCGGAGACGCCTGAACCGATAATTCACAATTCACGATTCACAATTCACAATTTTTTCGGCCAATTGTGAATCGTGAATCGTGAATTGTGAATTCTTTTCGAACGGAGTCCACGTTGAACCTTTCCCGCTTCGCCATCCACCGCCCCATTTTCACCACCATGGTTACGCTGATTGTGGTCATTCTGGGCGGGATATCCCTGCTTCGGCTGCCCATCGACCTGATGCCGGACGTCACCTATCCGGTCATCAGCATCCGTACCGAATACGAAAACGCCAGCCCGGAAATCGTCGAGGAACTCATCTCCCGGCCGATCGAGGAGGCGATGGCGGCGGTGCCGGGGGCGGAGGAGGTCACGTCCGCCTCGTCCGAGGGCAACTCCAACGTTACGGTGAAATTCACCTGGGGCACCGATCTCGACGCCGCATCGGCCGACGTCCGCGACCGCCTGGATCGCGTCATCGGGCGCCTACCGGACGACGCCGAGCGGCCGACCCTGTTCAAATTCGATTTTTCCGCCATGCCCATCGTGTTCATCGGCGTTTCCAGCGAAATGGATCCGGTGGAAATGCGCACCATGATCGAGGATCACATCAAGTTCCGCCTCGAATCCATCAACGGCGTCGCCTCCATGAGCATATTCGGCGGCCGGGAACGGGAAATCTCGGTGGAGGTCGATCCCTACCGCCTCCGCGCCCTCGGCATTTCCCTCGACCGGGTGATGACCGTTCTGAGACGCGCCAACATCAACCGCCCGGCCGGCTACATCGACTCCGGCAACCACGAAATCACCATCCGCGCCCCAGGCGAATTCGCCAACGTCGACGAGGTGCGGGACACGGTCATCTTCGTCAAGGACGGCGCCCCCATCCGCGTCCGCGACGTCGCCCTGGTGTCGGACGGCATGGCCCGCGTCCGCCGCGTCTCCCGCATCGACACCCAGGACGGCATACGCTGCGCCATCATGAAGCAGTCCGGCGCCAACACCGTCGACGTGGCGGGAAAGGTGGTGGAGGAGCTTGCCCGCATCCGCGAGGACTTCACCAACCTGAACATAAAAATCATCTGGAACCAGGCCGACTACATCAACAACTCGATCAACAACGTCTCCTCCTCCGCCATGCTCGGCGGCGGGCTGGCCATCATCCTGGTCCTGATATTTCTGCGGAACTTCCTGTCCACCGTCGTCATCGCCCTCTCCATCCCCATTTCCATCGTCGCCACCTTCGCCGTCCTCTACTGGAGCGGTTTGACTCTCAACCTGATGACCCTGGGCGGCCTCGCCCTTGGGGTCGGCATGCTGGTCGACAGCTCCATCGTCGTACTGGAAAACATCTATCGCATCCGGGACGAGGAAGGCCTTTCCCCCGAAGAGGCGGCGGAAAAAGGCACGGACGAGGTGACGGCGGCCCTTATCGCCAGCACCCTGACCACCCTGGTCGTTTTCCTGCCGCTGACCTTTATCGCGGGCATGGCGGGGCTCATGTTTAAGCAGTTCGCCCTAGTGGTGTCGTTCTCGCTCATCTGCTCGCTGGCGGCGGCCATCGTCCTGGTGCCGATGCTGTCGGTCAGGATGATGCGCCTCGAAAAGGGGGAGGAGCGGAAAGGCCTGGCGCGGCGCATTTTCAACGCAAGCGAATCCGGCTTCCGCAGAATGGAGAACGAGTACCGGAACGCCATCGTCTGGTGCCTGGATCACCGCTGGCCGACCCTTGTCGTCACCGCCATCCTGCTGGCCGGCTCCATCGCCCTTTTCCCGAAAATAGACGCCGAAATGATGCCGAAAACGGACGAGGGCTATATCATCGTCAACGCCGAAATGGACACCGGCATACGCATCAACCTGATGAGCCAGCGCACGAAAATGCTCGAGGAGATGATCCTCGCCAACGTCCCGGAGACGGTCGCCCTCATCTCGTCGGTGGGCGGCAGCGCCTGGCGCGGCGTCACCACCCACCAGGCCAGCATCAACGTCCGCATGGGTTCCCGCGAGGAGCGCATGGCGGCGGGCCTGCGGTCGTCCGAGGAAGTGGCGAACGCGCTCCGCAAGCTGTTCGCCGACGTGCCCGGCATGACCGTCCGCGTCAACGAAGGCACCAGCTTCCTCGGCCGCGGCGGCGGCGGCGAGTCGGAGCCGGTGGCGGTGGAGGTGCGCGGCTACAACCTCGATCTGGCGAACGAGGTCGCCACCCAGGTTCTCGATGTCATGCGCGGGATTCCCGGCATCGCCGACCCCAGGATCACCCGCGAGGGCCGCGTCCGCGAGGCGCAGATCCGCATCGACCGGCAGAAGGCGGCCGATCTCGGCCTGTGGGTGGAGGACATCGCCACCTTCCTCGAAATCTGCATGGCCGGAAAGGAGGCGGCGCAGTACCGCCTCGAAGGCAAGGAATATCCGATCACCGTGCGTTTGCGGAACGCGGAGAAAATGACCATCGATCAGCTCCTCGGCCTGTCCCTCACCAACGCCGACGGCAAGCTCGTCGCCTTGAAGAACGTCGTCACCGTCCGGGACGAGCGCGGCCCGACCGTCATCGATCGGAAAAACCAGCAGCGCATCACCACCGTCAAGGCGGCGCTGTCCGGCCGCGCGCTCGGCTCGGTCATGGAGGAGCTGCGGGAGGCGGTCAAGTCGATTCCGCTGCCGTCCGGCTTTTCCCTCGAGTTCGGCACCGACTACCAGGATCAGCAGGACATGATGACCGATCTCGTGTTCGGCGTCATCCTTTCGCTTATCCTCGTCTACATGGTCATGGCCTGCCAGTTCGAATCGCTCCGCGATCCGTTCGTCGTCATGTTCTCGGTGCCGCTGGCCGCCATCGGCGTTCTCGTCATCCTGTTCCTGACCTACACCACCATCAACCTCCAGTCCATGATCGGCTGCATCATGCTCGGGGGCGTGGTGGTCAACAACGCCATCATCCTGGTCGACTACGCCAACCTTCTGCGCCGCCGCGACGGCTACAGCGTCCGCACCGCGCTGGAGGAGGCGGGCCGCCGACGCCTCCGGCCCATTCTCATGACCGCGCTCACCACCATCCTCGGCCTCGTCCCGCTGTCCTTCGGCTGGGGCGACGGCGGCGAGGCGCAGGCTCCCATGGCCCGCGCCGTGGTGGGCGGCCTCACCACCTCGACCCTCATCACCCTGCTGGTCATCCCGGTCATCTATTCGCTCCTCGAATCGAAGCGCGAACTGGCCGGAACCACCTCGAAACGGCTGCACGTGTTGCCTGGCGCAACGCCGGAACCGGGGGCGGGGGACTGAAATTCGGATTTAAAAGAAAATCATGTACGCCGCGCCGATAATCGCCAGAACCTGGATTATGGCGCCGAACGTTTTCCGGCTGAAACTTTTCGACAGCAGGCCGCCGGTCAGCACGCCGGCGATGGTGAGGGGCGCGAGGACGAGATTGAATTGCAGTGTGTTCCAGTTGAGAAAGCCGAGGTTGGCGCTCAGCGGTATTTTCAGCAGGGTGACGGCGAAAAAGCAGTATACGGACGTGCCGATGATTTCGCGGACCTCGAGACCGAGGGAGGAATAGTACATCGCCCAGATGGAGCCGCCGCTGTTCGTCATCATGCTGACGAAGCCCGCGAACGAGCCGAGCATGGCGGCGTACCACATCCTGACCTTGCCGGTGTTGATGCGCCCGCTGGCGGTTTTGGAGGCGGTCGCCAGCTCGGGATGCCGCGACACATACACGCTCAGCGCCACGATGACGAGGAGAAGAACGCCGATCATGATGCGGAGGAAATCGTCCGCGTCGTGGCCGAAGTTCCGGTTGATGTATTTGGCCAGTTGCCAGGCCGCCAGCGTTCCGGCCACTCCCCACGGCAGCGCTTTGAGCAGGGGCCGCCAGGTGACTTTCCGCTGGAAGCGGGCGATGGCGACGATGTCGCCGAGGATGTACAGGGGGATCATGAACCCGAGCGCGGTGCCGGCCGAAAACAGGGAGACGGTGACCGGCGTGATGACAATGCCGAGGCCGATGATGCCGGTCTTGGAAAACCCCGCCAAAAACGCGGCAACGGCGACAACGACAATCTGCGCCGTCGACAGGTGGAATCCGAATACTTCATGCATGGCGATCCTTCCGGCAGCACACCAACAACAGCCCCGCCGTCATCCGGCGGGGCTGTCTGCATCATATCATATTTTGAAGGGAATGGCAGGTATTTTTAAAACCGCGTATTCACTATACTGAAGCGCGCTGAATATTCGGTTTTTCAATCTCATAACCTCAATGCGCGCTTCAGGCTTGGGATTGACGTTTCCCGAAAACCAAAATGAGTCTGGTATAAGCGTTTTAGATTCCAAGAAGGGGGGCGATTTTCCCCTGTACTTCGGCGAAGACGGCGGGGGGCGCGGTGCCAATTAATTGGGCGTTCCTTGCCCGCCAATCGGCGGTTTTCACCTGATCCGCCAATACCACCCCGGAAACAGGGCTGTTTTCGGGCATCTGAACTTCAAACGGATACCCCTTTTTCCTGTTGGTTATTGGGCACATCAATGCCAGTTCGCTTAAACGGTTATACGAAGCGGGCGAGAGAATAAGCGCCGGACGTCTCCCGGCTTGCTCGCGACCGCTTTGGGGGTTGAATTCAATCCAGACAATATCGCCTCGGTCGGGAACATAGGGGCTTACCATTCCTCGCCTCCGGCGGGATTACCCCAATCTGTTTCCGAGTGGCGGTTTTCCGCGGTAATTCCGGCAACCAGATCGGCGAGGTCGTACTTTTTTGCGGCCGGCTTTATGATGAGCGAGCCGTCGTCAACGACTTGCAGCTCCAGGATATCGCCTTCCCTCATTTTGACCGTGTCCAAAACGTTTTTGGGCAACCGCACCGCCAAGCTATTGCCCCATTTTGTGAGTTGGAGTCGCATTTTCTCCCTTTCGTATATACAGTGACTATACGATCGGTGATGGCGGTTGTCAAGCCGGGATGCTTTTAGGTTCCCTTCACAACGCCGCCAGCCTGGACCGCGCCCGGTCAAACCCGCGATCGGCGGCCAACTGGTAGAATTTTTTCGCCGTGTCGGGATTCTTTTCCACCCCGACGCCGTTCAGGTAGAATTCGCCGAGGTTGAACAAGGCGTCGGTGTTGCCGAGATTCGCCGCTTTTTCGAACCACTGCCTGGACTGGTAATAGTCCGGCGTTACCACCGAGCCTTCGAAATAGGCGACGCCCATGAACACCTGGGCGGCCGTGTCGTTCTTGAGGGCGGCGCGGCGCATCCATTCCAACGCTTCGCGTCTGTCCTGGCGGACGCCTTCCCCGGCCCAGCAGGCCACGCCCATCATGTATTCGGCCGGCGCGAAACCCTGTTTCGCCGACTTGGTCAGCCACGCCACCGCTTCCGCCGCGTCCGGCGCGGCGCCGATGCCTTTGGCGCGGTTGATGCCGAGGTTGTATTGCGCGCGCGGGTCGCCCTTCTTCGCCGCCTCCAGATAGAGCCGGTTGGCCTTCGCCGCGTCGGCGGACAAGCCGCCCTCGCCCAGTTGGCAATTGACGCCGAGGTAGAACTGGGCTGTTGCGTCGCCTTTTTCGGCCGCCATGGTTTGCCACTTTACCGCTTCCTTCTTGTCGACCGATACGCCGTCGCCGTCGTGGAACATGCGGCCGAGCTTCGACTGCGCCTCCACATTGCCCGCCGCCGCCCTGGCGCGGAGCGATTCAAGCGGATCGGACGCGGGCGGCCGGAGAGAGGCGGACGCCGCCGCCGTGGCGGAAGGCGCGGGGCGCAGGCCGGATTCCGGTTTCTTCTCCGGGCCGGGGACGAAGCGGGTCAGCACCAGCGCGCCGGCGCCGAACAGGGCAATCCAGATGCCGATGAACAACAGGCGTTTTTTAGTGAACATGGGCGGATTTCCTTTCCTTTTCACGCAAACCGCCACACCCGGGAATCGGGGTGGCGGTCGGATGGTGATTCATGCGCACGGCATTGTCCGGGCTTTCACGCCACCTGGAGTTTCCGCGCCACCAGATCGAGTGTTTTGACCATGCGGGCGAGTTCGGCTTCGCTGTTTTCCAGAGCGTCCAGCAGAAGGCGGCGCTCGTGTTCGGACTCGTTGAGAATCTTCCGCATGCTGTCTTTTTCGGCATAGTCGAGGAAACCGTCGTCCCGGCGCTTTTCCGCCTCGTTCCTTTCGAGCTCGCGGCGGAGACGGCCTGCCTCGGCGAGGGCGGCGAGGGTTTGCTGCTCGAGGACCTGCACTTCGCGCTCCAGCATGGCGCAGGTTTGTTCGTAGACGTGGAGCTTTTCCTGGAGAACCTCGACCGTGTCGGTGGTGCGCGTTGGTTCCGAAGCGATCGCGGGTTGGCACCTGGCCGGCTCGCGCATGGCGTCGATCGCGTCCAGCAGGCGCAGCTTGTCGCTCCAATTTTTGCCAAATCCCCCCTGATCGCCAGACTTGGCCATTTCCGCATTTGTTGACATGCCTTTTGTCTCCACTTTGGTCCCGGTTGTTGACGGCGCCGACGCGGCGCGGAAGTGTCGCTGCACGCGGAATTGTTCCATCCCGCTTTCCCCAAGGATTTATATCGACGAAATTGCGGCGTGACTTGATGTTAAGAAAAACAATCCGGTTGGAGTGGAAATGGGG
>JAVBRW010000361.1:0-13280 GCA_031547475.1 Planctomycetota bacterium | reverse complement strand
CTCCCCCTCTCCCCAACCCTCCCCCCCTCCCGGGGGGAGGGAGAAAGGGTGGTGAATCGTTGCAGGAAAGACAACGCGTTTTGTCTTTTCGTTCCGCCCGGCGTTCTCCCTCGCCCCCGAGAGGGGGAGAGGGTCGGGGAGAGGGGGTGGCTTCCAAACCTCCCCACACGAAACATGTTACGAATCTCCGACCTTATTTCAGCGCCATTCCAACATGTCCCCGCAATCCAATTAGCGGTTCGCAATGGACGCGAAGGCTTGCCGGTTGCCGAACAGCCCCGGATCGATGGCCGGCACCGCCGGCGGCGCCGCATCGGGGCGGGGAGGGGAGATTGGTTCGTCCGCCGGGGCGAAGGTGACGCCGAAGGGCGGCTCGCGGAGCGTTTCGCCGGCGAAGCGGACAAATTCGTCGGCGTTTTCGACAGTCGCCCGGAGCGTCAGATCGGAGATGCCCAAACGCTCGAGCGCATCCCGCCGCTCGGGGAAATCGTCGGGGGTGAAAACGCATTTGCCGCCGGCGATGCGCTCGAGCAGCATGGCGACGGACCGGCTTCCCTCGCAGGCTTTCGTCAGCGTGATCGAGGGGAGGGCGATGGACACGGTCAGGCTCGCCCGCGCGTCCATGCTCCATTCGAACGCGCCGGATTGGGAAAAATTGCGGTACGGGAGCGTGTGCGTTTTGCCGCCATCGCGCCACGCCAGCTCCATGCCGACCGGCTTTTCCAGCGCCCTGGCGTTGACCGACAGCGAATGGACGGTGACGGCGAAGGCGATTTTGTCCGGCCTTGGTTCGCGCCCGCGTTCGAGCGCCCAGTTGCAGAACGCGACGAAATCCTCGCTCAGCATGGCGGGCAGGGCGTCCGGGCGGACGGCGGCGAAACGCTGGCCGTCGATGCGCCAGAAACCGAGACAGGTCGTGGTCAGGAATTTTTCAAGAAAGCCGCCCTGGCTGGTCAGGTAGGCGATGCGGTATTCCTCCGTGCCCGGAACCAGCCCGTACGGCAACCGCACCTCGTCCCGCCAGGCGTCGTCCAGGTGGCGGGCGGCGCGGAGCAGGACCAGGCGCCGCAGCTGTTCGTGGGCGGCGGAGAAGGTGAGGAAATCCCAGTCCGGAGCGGGCGCGCCCTGTTCGACCAAAGCGTCGAGCCGGGCGGCGGCCAGGCGCGCGTCGGCGAGGCTGTCCCCCGCGTATTCGGAAAAGGCGGCGCCGTTCCGGCGATAGGCGGAGCGGAACAGTTCGATGCCGGAGGACGGCGCTTCGGAACGGTTGGCGATGTCCCGGGAGCACTTCGCCAGCATGCGCCAGTGCGCATCCTCGCCGGTTTGGGCAAGCAATCCGGCGTAACGGCGCAGCCAGGCGATTTCCGGCTGGCGATCGCCCCGGGGGAACATCGGCGTCACATGCTTGTCCAGCAGGGCCAATGCCCGCAGCGCGGGCGAATCCATCCGCCCCATATCGCGGATGAGGAGGGGAAGAGCGGCGGGCCGGACCTGATCGGAGCAGGCGGACCACGCGGCGCGGAGGGCGGCTTGCCATTGCCTGAGCGCTTCCCGCCGGTAGTGCGACAGCACGCTTTCCCGGCGGGCGGCATTGCCCGGAACGCCGTCGCGCAGCGCGGCGTCCAGCATGGTGCCCGCCATGGCATAGCCCCGGAGCGTCCAGGCCGGGCGCACGCGGCTTTCCCGCGCCTTGCCGGCCGGCACGGCCAGCGGCAGCCAGGTTTCGGCCGCGTCCACTTCTTCGCCGCCGGGCAGGGCGTTGATCTGTTCGGAAAGCCATTGGACAATGTCGCTGTCCGATTGGCCGGGGTAATCGCGCAATTCCGCGCGCACCGGCGCACTGTCCGCGCCGGGCGCGTCGAGGTCGAGGCGGGCGGGAATGAATGCGGGCGCCGCACCGGGCGGATTGGCCGGTTCCGCCCGCGCGCCCTCGGCGGGCGGAACGCCGACCAGGCGGTTGCGCGCTTCGTCGTAACGCCGGCGCAACAGCGCTTCCACCTTCACCGCTTCGTTCATGCCGAAACGGGGCAGGCGCCATTCGGCATTGCGCTTTTCCGCCGATTCCGCCAGTTCGAGGTATTCCGGCAAATCCTCCGCGTTCCCGGGCGCGGCAATGCGGCCTTCGGCCAGCCCGATGACGTGCCGCGCCTCCAGGAATGCATAGGTGATCAGCCACGAAAGGCACAGCGTTCCGGCCGACAGCGCGGCAAGGCCGGCGTTGGCCAGCACGCTCCGCTTTTGGCTTCGCGGGGCGATGGGTGACCGCGGAGCCGGATCGGCGGGCAGATGGTTGTCCAGCAGATCGGTCCAGAACCATGGCGTCGCCGGCCGCGCCGGTTCCGCTTCCGGCCGGAACGAGGGGAGGGATGCGAGAAGCGGGGCAAGCGTCGTCCCCGACGGGCCGGTCGAACCGAAAAAGACGCCGCCCAGGTGCGCGGGCCATTGGTATGCATTATCGCCGAACGCCCGGTCGCAGAAAAGCGCCAACGGTTCGGCCAGTCGGCGCAGTTCCTCCCCGGCCTGGAATCCGGCGGCCGTATCCGGCCGGTATGCCAGCCAGCCGATCGCCTGTTCCAGCGCCCGCCCGGCAAAGCGTCCCGGATCGCCGCCATCGCCCGAACGGAACGCGCCCAGCGGCTGATCGAGTCTGTCGGCCGGCAGGCGGGAAACCAGGGAGCGCACGCCGTACAGGCAGTCGATGCGGTTTACCATGAGATAAGCGGGAAGCGCGTGGCCGGCGAGGCGGGAAAGATCGTCCAGCCTGGCGCGGAGCGTGGCGGCGACGCATTGCACCGTGTCGCGTTCCGCCGCCAGCAGCCAGCGGGCGTCGAGGGTATGGATTATTCCGGCCGGCGGCGCCGCCTTCCGCCGTTCCTCCAGTTGGGACAGGAACAGGCGCCAGCGCCCGCCGTCGTCATGCCGCAGCGCGAAATCGAGATCGAGCCACGCCGCCCGCCGGGCGAAATGCCAGGTGAACGCGGGCCCGGCGCCCGACCGATCGCCGCCCGGGCAAAGCGCCACCGTCCCGAGCAGTTTCCTGCCTTCGGCCGGATCGAGCCCGAACGAGAGAAAACGCGGCAGGACGGACAGCTCGCGCGACCGGGGCGATTGGGCAAGGAAATCCTCGCCCGCCTTCCAGGCGGAATGCATGCCGCGGTATGCTTCCGGCGCGATGGATGATGGGGTATCGCATGCCGGCGGGTTCGGAATGATTGGGTCGTGGCGCTTCCGCGGAAGGCAAAGGATGAGCACGACGAGACAGGGAGCCAGCGCCAGCCATTCCGGCCACCCCAGACATAGGGCGGCTTCCCTGCCCGCCAGGAGGGCCGACGCGGAGAGGGACAAACAGGTGACGGTCCGGAACGCATAGATCGCCATAGCATTCAGCATCGGATTTTGCCCCGTTCCATCCTACCCTATCGCCTGCCAATACCAATTCGAAAGCAAAACCCGATATATGACGTATAGTGCCATGGTGGCCGCGATCGGGGCGGTCCACAGCGCGAGCGCGGCCAGCCGGTTTAGACGCCGGCGGAGAGGCGCGCCTGGCCGCGGCGCGGTGAATTGTTCGGTTTTTGCAGGCACTGTTTCGCGGCAACGCCGACGAAATTGCATCCGTCCGTTTTCCGCTTCGCCCATTCCCGGTACGCCGACAAAACCAAGGTCGAGGCATGTGGCATAGAGTCCGATAATGTCTTGTCTGTCCGTGTCCTCCGTTGGCCCGGCGGTCAGAAACTGTTCGAGCTTTATGAAAAATTCATGCCCCGCCCGGTCGGTCTTGAAATGGAGCTTTTGCAGCGGCGCTTCCTTGCCCACTGCCCGCCACAAGGGCGCCAGCGTCTCGTCAAGCCAGGCGCAGACCGGAAACCACGCTTCGTCCATCAGTTGCGGTTTTTTTGCCCTGCCTTCGGAAAGTGTCGAAGAGACAAGCCTGAGAATGTCGGCCACCGCCGTCCTGGCTTCATCCGGTTTGAATGCCGCCCGCCGGTTGGCGTGGGCGGCATGGGCGGCGAAGGAAAGCAGCGGTTGAAATAGTTTATTGAAGTACATATAATTACTATCGGTTGATTTTACTTCGCAGTGTTGCTTTTCTTTGCGGTTTCTTCCATTTTACAAAGAGGCGACATGGTATTTTCGACTCGGATAACAACCATATTGATATTATCGGATTTGCTTGATGTAAAACGAGTTGGATATTCCTGCCCGAAGTTGCCGCGTGGGAAAGTTGTTGGGGAATAAATCTGTCTTTGATTATGAAAATTATTGTACTAATTATTGTGTTTTTTGATGGTATTGGAATTATTTTATGCTGTGTACTGTATTATGTATAAAAAACCAAATATATTGTAAAAAGGTGTATTGACATTTGGGCGATTGCGTAATACATCTGTCTTTATCGGGAAGGTTTTTTTATCCGTTTGCCGTTTCGCTGCGCGACTCGAAACTGACTGCGGTTGTCCGGCCCTCCGACAGTCCCGCATCTTTGCCCGCTTTGGGAATGCGCGCCCGAATCGCGCGGTGGCTCTGAATGTTGGCGGCTCCCTGCCCGGATTGGGTCGCCGCTTGCGAAAGGGGATGGGGATGGGACTTGGTTCGAAAATCTTTCTCGCTTTTGTCATCATGATTGCCCTGTCGATTGGCATAAGCTATGTCGGTTGGAAAAGCGCGAGCAATCTCGGAGACTCCCTTTCCGACAACGTCAATTTGGTGCTGCCGGCCAAGGACGCGCTCGAGAACCTTATGCAGAACTCCGAATCAATCCGCAGCGCCCAGCGCGCCATGCTCATCCCCACCCTCACCATGCCGGTTCGCGAACAAAACCATAAAATTTTCGCCGACCGCATTGCCGCGATTTCCGAAAGCCTGAAAGCAACCAACAACCTTTTCGAAACGCACAAGGACGACATTGCCGGCTGGGACAAGCTCGATGCCATGTCCCGGCAAGTCATGCCGTTGGGAACCAAGTGGGCCGGGGATAACGTCAGGCTGTTCGAATTGTTCCGCGAGATGGAGGCGACCACCATCCTGAACCCCGACGTCCTGCTCCGGGATCTCCAGCGCTACCGCGGCGATCATTACCAGTTGCTTGCCAGGCTCGGCGGCATGTTGGCCAACAACGAGGACGACGGCGGACCCGATATCACCGGCGCGGACAACCTGTGCGCGTTCGGCAAGTGGCGGGTCAGCTTCGACGACGGCTCCGCGTTTTACAGCCGCAATCCGGAAATGCGGAAGGCAATGGACATCATGACCGAGCCGCACCGCAATTTCCACCGCACCGCCCACGAAGTGCAGCGCCTTCTCCGCGACAACCCCGACGTCAACCGCCAGGTGGCGCTCGCCGCTTTCCTCGAATGCTTCGCCGACGCCGCCAAGGTGGTGCAGACGTTCGATATCATGGTGGCCGAGGCGGAAAAGGCCAGGAAAATCTACAATGACGCCAACGAGCTCGCCACGGCCGTCATCATGCCGCAGAGCAACGATCTCATGGCCAAGCTGCAGGAACTGGTCAATTACAACGACGCCAATTCGCGGGAAATTTCCAAGGCCAGCATTGCCGAGAGCGACAGCGCGTTGCGGACCATGCTTGTCCTCGGCGGCGTTTCCCTCGGCATAGGCTTTTTCCTTGCCGCCTTCCTTCTCTACACCATCCGCCACAGCCTGACCGGCCCCATCAACCGCATCATCGACTCGCTGTCCGAGGATGCCGCGTCCCTGACCTCCATGGCCGAACGCTTCTGCGATACATCGAAAGCGCTGTCGGACGGCGCCCAGAACCAGGCCGCCGCCCTCGAGGAAAGCAGTTCCGCCCTCGAGCAGCTCGCCTCCATGACCAGGAAAAACGCGGACAACGCCAATCAGGTCAACCATCTCATGGAAGGGAACGCCACCCAGATCCGCGACGGATCCGACGCCGTTTCCCGGATGGCCTCCGCCATGGGCGAGATAAACGTGTCGGCCGAAAAAATCTCGAACATCAACAGCACCATCGAAAGCATCGCTTTCCAGACCAACCTGCTCGCCCTGAACGCCGCCGTCGAGGCGGCCCGCGCCGGCGAGGCGGGGAAAGGCTTCGCCGTCGTGGCGGACGAGGTGCGGAACCTTGCCCAGCGTTCGGCCGTCGCCTCCCGCGACACCTCCTCCCTCATCGGCTCCACCGTCCACAACGTCGCCAACGGTTCGACCATTACCAACGAAATCGAATCCCGCTTCGCCACCATCACCTCGGTGACCGATCAGATAGTCAAGATGATCTCGGAAATCACCGTCGCCACCAACGAGCAGGCGCAGGGCATGGATCAGATCAACACCAGCATGGCCCGGATCGATCGCATAACCCAGGAAAACGCCAAAAACGCCGAGGAATCCGCCGCCGACAGCGTTACCTTGAACGAACGCTCGGAAAACCTGATGAACACCGTCTTCTCGCTTGGCTCCGTTCTCGGCGCGAGGACGGAGCAGAGGATCGCCGCCGCGCTCAAGGAGGCCAACTCCCGCGTCCCGGCGAAGGCGGTGACGCCCGGAAGGAGATTCAAAGCGCTGCCGGCGCCAAAGTAGCCGCAGCGATTTTTCAAACGGGATTTGCCCGAATCAAAACGCTATCGCCGCCGCCGGGTTGTGGTATAATCGATAATCGTCCGTGTTTCTGAAAAATGCTTTCTGCAGGAGAAGGCCATGCCCATTCCCGATCCGTCCACTTTCATTGGCAATGAATGCGGCATCAGGTTGAAGAGCGGGCGCACGGTGTACAGGATGATTGTGAAAATCGACACCGACGGCGTGCTGGCACAGGAAGACGGCGGCGGGACGCGCCTGTACGGTTTTTCCCAGATCGATCAGATGTGGCTCAAGGAAGGCGCGGCACAATAATTCCGGATGCGCGAATAAAGAACAACCGCAACCCGGCCGGGTTGCGGTTGTTTGGCTATAGCGCGGAATGCCGCTGTTTTCAGGCGCCCTTCGGGTTGGCGCCGTACTGGTTCGAGCCGGGCTGGCTGTCCAGAATATAGAAGTAGAGCAGAACAAAAATGCCGACCAGCGGAACCAGGCAGACGAGCATCCACCAGCCGCTCTTGCCGATATCGTGAAGCCGGCGAATGCCGACGGCGATGCCGGGGATGATAACGGCGAGCGAATACAGGCCGCTGAACAGGGGCGTGCCGATCACCGAATCGATAATCTGCAACACGATCATGGCGACAAAATTCACCAATGCAAACATCCAGAACTCGCGGCGGCGGGAACGCCCGGAAAAATCATTCCATTTCCGCAATACCGTCTTATACCATTCAACCGCTTCCATCTGCTTTCTCCTTCAAGGTTGGTAAAACGAATCTACTGATACGAATTGAAGGCAATAGATTACATTCTTTCCATGGGCGCCGCAAGGGGAATTATTTCCCGTCCCGCGCCAGCGCCTTGGCCAGTTCCGGCCGGACGGCTATGCTGACCGCTTCGCCTTCGGCGTTGATTTGCTTGCCGGCCGGATTGTCGACCTGGACGAGTATTTCGCCGTTCTCGGTGTCGACGTAGGATTCCAGGCTGTTGCCGAGATAGATGTTGGTGGTGACGCGGCCGTCGATGACACCTTGCCCGGGCGGCAGGAGGACAAGGGATTCCGGTCTGCACATGAGCATGGCGTTGTCGCCCGGCTTCAATCCTTCCGACCAGCGCGGCACGCCGAGAACATGGCCGTTCACTTCGACTTCGCAGGCGGCGCCGACACTCTTGACCGTTCCGCTGAAAAACGCCGCCTTGCCGATGAATCCGGCCACGAACACGGAAGCGGGGTTGGCGTAGATTTCGGGCGGCGGCCCGATCTGCGCCACGCGGCCGTTCCGCATGACGATGATGCGGTCGGACAGGCTCATCGCCTCCGTGCGGTCGTGGGTGACGTAGACGGCGGTGATGGCGAGGGATTTCTGGATGCGGCGTATTTCCACCCGCATTTGTTCGCGGAGAAGCGCGTCCAGGTTGGACAACGGCTCGTCCAGCAGGAGGACCGACGGCCCGACGATGAGGGCGCGGGCGAGGGCGACCCGCTGCTGCTGGCCGCCGGACAATTGCGAAGGCGAGCGCGCGCCCTTGCCTTCGAGACCGACCAGGGCGAGGAATTCGTCCGTCCTTTTCTTCCGCGCCACCGCGTTGATGCCCCGGAGCTTCAGCCCGTAGGCTATGTTTTCCGCCACCGTCATGTGGGGGAACAGGCCGTAACTCTGGAACACCATGGCGGTGTCCCGCTTGTTCGGCGGCAGGTGGGTGACGTCGATGCCGCCGATGGCGATCCGCCCGTCGGAGGGGATTTCGAACCCGGCGATCATGCGGAGCACCGTGGTTTTGCCGCAGCCGGACGGGCCCAGCAGGGTGACGAGTTCGCCGGGCGCGATTTCGATATCCACCCCGTCCGCCGCCCGCACTTCGCCGCCGCCCTTGGGCTCGCGGAACACTTTGCTGATCTTGTCCAGCATCACAGCCTTGGCTTTTGCCGACGACGCCATTATTGAACCTCCGATTTAAGATTTAAGATTGTAGATTTAAGATTTATTTTTTGTAACTGGGCCAGGGGCGAATGCAAATCTTAAATCTACAATCTCAAATCTTAAATTCCCCTATCCGGCCGAAATCGACTTGTCCAGCGTTCCGCTCGAACGCAGGAGCAGCCGCATGATCAAAAAGACCAGGAACACGATGATAATCAACACGGTCGACAAAACGCTGGCCAGGCCGAACCGGGTGTTTTCGCTGAAATTGTAAATCTGCATGGTCAAAAGCTGCCACTTGGCGGAGATGAGGAAAATGACCGCGCTCACCGCCGTCATCGATCGGACGAACGTGTAGGACAGGGCCGAAATGAAGGCGGGGCGGATGAGCGGCAGGACGACGTCCTTGAATACGACCGAGGTGTCGGCCCCGAGGTTCATGGCCGCTTCCTCGATGGCGGGGTCGACCTGTTTCAAACTGGCGATGCCGCCTTCCATGCCGACCGGGAACTCGCGGATGACGAAATTGACGACGATGATCAGGCCGGTGCCGACGATGAGAATCGGCGGCTTGTTGAACGCCATGACATAGCTGATGCCGAGGAGGGTGCCGGGAAGGGCGAACGGAGTCATGATCAGCATTTCCAAAAGCCGCTTCCCGGGGAATTTCTTCCGCGTCATGATGAGGGCCGCCATCATGGCAAGGAGCCCGGCGACCGGCGTCGCCGCTCCCGACAGGGCGACGGTGGAGACGATGGCGTCCCAGCCGCGGTCGATGGCTTCGACGATGTTTTCGGTCGAGAACGTGTAGTCGATGCCCCAGTTCCTGACGAAACAACCCGCCACCACCGTGCCGTACAGCGCGATGATGAACACGGAAATCGCCGTCATGACGGCGATGATGACTGCCTTGCCCTTGGGGCCGACCAGTTCGATGAGCCTGCCCGACGGTTTTCCGGTGACTGTGACGTAGGAGTTCCGGCTGATCCAGTAGCGCTGCAGAAAGAAGGCGAGGATGGTCGGCATAAGGAGCAGGAACGACAGCGCCGCGCCCCGATCCATCCGGCTCATGCCCATCGCTTCCAGATACGCTTCCACCGACAGCACGCGGTAGTTGCCGGCCAGGATAAGCGGGTTGGCGAAATCCGCCAGCGAGTTGACAAACACGAGAAGCCACGCCGACAGCACGCCCGGCATGGACAGCGGAAGGGTGACGGTGGCGAAGGTTTTGAGCCGGGTGGCGGACAAGTTCAAGGCCGCCTCCTCCATGGTCGAATCGATGGCGGCGAGCACGCCGGACAGCGTCATGAAGGCTATCGGGAACATGCAGATGGTCTGCGCCAGCACCAGGCCCGGCAGGCCGTAGACGTCGTAATTGAGGCCGAGGAGCTGCTTGCTGACCAGGCCGTTCCGGCCGAACAGGAGGATTATCGACAAGGTCAGGGTGAACGGCGGCGAAATGACCGGCAGGGTGGCCATGGCGGAGAAGAAGTTTTTGCACGGCAGTTCCATCCGCGCGCAGGCGAAGGCGAACAGGAAGCCGATGACGGTCGAAATGGTGGCGGTGAGCAAGCCGAGTTTCAGGCTGCCCCACAAGGCGTCCAGGTATTGCCCGGAAAACAGGACCGCGTTCCAGGTGTCGAAGGTGAAGGCGCCCGAATAGGCGAAGGTCAGCCGCGCCGCTTCGAAAAGCGGGTAGGCGACGAACACGCCGACGATGATGAACAGGGCGACGACGGCGAATCCGGTGATGGCGTCGCGGGCGAAGCGGAGAATGCCCATGACAAAGGCGAACACCACCAGCCCGGCCAGGAACACCAGCCGCAGCAGATCGAGATACTCGCCGCCGCGCGAAAAATCGGCGGCCGCCACGCCGACGCCGACCACTTCGCCCGTGTCCCGGTTGATCAGGGGATGGAAAAAGACCAGCCGCTCGCCGCCTGCGAGGCGGGAGCGGCCGGGGACCTGGTAGATCTCTTCATACGCGGCGCTTTCGACCCCCTTGTCCACCGTGTCCTTGTTGGCCGGATCGGCCAGAAAGGCGCCCAGGGCGTCGGAGCCGTTGTACAGCGTCGCTTTGCCGAAGGTGGGCAGGCCGCTGTACAGGCTGATCAGATTGTCCGTGCCCGAGTGCGCTTTCGCCCATTCCGCCATCGCCTCCGCCGTGCGGGGCGCATTGTCCAGCACGGCGGAGGTGGCGGAGCGGGCCTGTTCCTCCGACAGTTTGAGGAACGAGTCGCGCAGGTTCGACCACGCCCAGCATTCGAACAGGGCGAAGGCGAGGACGGCGACCAGATAGAGTATGACTCGTTTGCGGGTGAACATCAGCCGTTGTATTTCGAGGTGATTTCCTTGTTCCAGCGCTCGATCAGCCGGGTCTTGTTCTCGGCGTCCCACACGTCGTTCTGATCGACCAGCTTCATCTTGCTGAACTCGCTATTGGGATCGAGGCTGTCGGACAGGGGGATGATGCTCCAACGCTTGAACACGTCCTTGGCGAAGTCGGACGAAATCATCCAGTTGTACAGCTTTTTCGCCTCGACTTGTCCCGGGCCGTTCTTGATCAGGGACATGGAGGCGGTCTCGTAGCCCGAGCCTTCCACCGGCATGACGATTTCGATGGGGGCGCCCTGGTTCTTGAGGCGGAGCTGATCGTGGCGGTAGCCGATGGCGAGGGGAATTTCGCCGATGGCGCAGGCCTTGCCCGGGGCGGAGCCGGACTTGGTGTACTGGTCGATGGAGTTGTTCAGGCGTTTCAGGTATTCAAACGCCTTGTCCTCGTCCCCGTTATAGATGCGGATGATGTTGGTAATCATGTTGTAGGCGGTGCCGGAGGTGCTCGGGTGGGCGACGCGGACCTGTTTCGCGTACTCGGGCTTCGTGAGATCCTCCCAGCCCTTCGGGACGTCGAGCTTGAGTTCGGCCATGCGTTTCGTGTTGTAGCAGAAGGAAATG
Organism: Planctomycetota bacterium; assembly: GCA_031547475.1. Lineage (GTDB taxonomy): Bacteria > Planctomycetota > SZUA-567 > SZUA-567 > SZUA-567 > JAJBSZ01. The sequence goes on along the minus strand of JAVBRW010000361.1, from coordinate 1,845 downwards.
GGGCCGACGTAGAGGCCGATCCAGTACTTGTCCGGGTCCCGGTACTTTTCCGGAATGTTGTTGGCGGCCGGCGACGCGTACGGCGCGGTCAGGCCCTTGTTCTTGAGTTCGATATGCATGGTGCCGACGCCGCCGACCCAGATGCCGGCCTGCGGGTTGGCTTTTTCCGCCTCGATGCGGGCGATGGCTTCGCCGCCGGACAAACGCACCCATTCGACCTTGATGCCCGTTTCTTTTTCGAACTGGTCGAAAAGTTCCTTGGCCACCGGTTCCTCGGTGCCGGCGTAGGCTTTCAGCACTTCGCCCGCGCGGACGGTGGACAGGAAAACAAGACACAGAATCAGAACCGCCAGGATTGACTTCCGCATACGCTTCTCCTTTTTCAAGCCGCCCCCCAATGCAAGAATGCGCCGGACGGCGCATGGAATCGTATCGTGATGTTTTTTCGCGCTTCGCGTGGTGTGGTGGGAAGTATGGTAGCACAAAGGCCGGGGCGAGTCCACGGGGGAAAGGGAAGGGGGGGAGCGGAAAAGGATGATGCGGGCGGGGGCGTCGACCACGGAAAAATCCCTGTCGCCGGTCAATATGTTGCCATTTATCTGCTCCGCTGTTGCAATGGCGATACAGTCGCGATTGGCGCTGAAATAAGACCGGGAAAAACGCGAGGATTATGGGGGCATGTCCCCGGCAATAAAAAAACGACCGCATAGGAATGACGGTGTTGGGTTGTTTTTCCTTGTCGTACCGGTGTTGAATCCCGATTTGCAAAACTCCGGTTGTGATACAAAAAAAGACCGGGCGACAGCGCGCGCTGTCGCCCGTTACGGTGCCGCGAGAAGGAAAATTCAATCAGACGCCTATGCCCAGGGCGGTTCCCGCCTGGTAGACGACGAGGGTCGTCGCGTAGGCGATGACGGTCAGGCCGATCATCATGGCGATGGCGAATTTCCAGCCGCCGGTCTCGCGTTTGGCGACGGCGATGGTGGTGACGCACGGCAGGGACAGGAGCGCCCAGATCATCATGCAGAACGCCTGGAGCGGCGTATAGCTGTTTTTCAGCTTGTCCCTGAGGCTGTCCGAATCCTCGTCCGCCTCCCCGACCGAGTAGACGATGCCCATCTGCGCGACAAACACCTCCTTGGCCGCGAACGAGCCGATGATGGCGGTCCCGATGCGCCAGTCGAAACCGAGCGGCTTGAGCGCCGGCTCCATGAACTGGCCGACGCGGCCGGATATGGAGTAGGCAAGCTGTTCGGCCGATTCGGCATTGTCGATTTCCCCGTTCTTCTCGTCGAAAGCGCCGCGCACCTCGTCCCGGTAGCTGTTCACCGCCGCGAGCATTTCCGGCGACAAATTCAGGCCGGCCAGCGCCTGGTCGCGTTCCGCTTCGGCGGCGCGCCATTTCTCCGATCCTTCCTCCGCCTCTTCGGTGGCCGAGGCGAAGGCTTCGTCTATTTCATCCACGCCCGCCACCGCGGCGGCGAAGGCCTGGACGGTTTCGCCGTTTGGCCCGTCGAACAGTTGTTTTGTCGTGTTTTCGAAAACGGATTCCGCTTCGGCGTAGCCCGGCTCCTTTTCCCAGAACTCGCCTTCCGCGTCGGATTTGGTCAGGGCGGCGGCGGCCCATTTGCCGAGGTTTTCGCCGTCGGCGCCGATGCCGAGCTGTTTTCCGATGTCGGCGACGCCGGCGATGTATTCGCCGTGGGCTGCTTCGCGTTCGGCATCGTAGTCGCGGCTGAACGTTTCCTTTTTCGGATAGGCGGTCATGGCCCACAGCAGGATGCTGACGCCGAGGATGATGGTGCCGGCCTTTTTGCAGTATTCGCCGGCGCGATCCCACATGAG
>JAVBRW010000264.1:0-6937 GCA_031547475.1 Planctomycetota bacterium | reverse complement strand
CATGCCGGAAAACGCAGCCGCGCCGCAGTCGAAGCGTGAGCCACTATGAACAAGAAAAAGCTGGTCCGCCACGTCACCGAGCACGGATGCTCTCTGTATCGACAGGGCGCGGACCATGAATTTTGGCGCAATGGAACCGCGACGCGCTTTGCCGCCATCCCGCGCCACGGCGAGATTAAACCGGGGACGGTACGCGCCATTTGCCGCGAGCTGGGCATCCCCAGACCGTTGGAAAAGGAAAGGAAACCGTTCATGCTCCACACCCCCTACGGCACCACCGGCGTCACCGTCTCCCGCCTCGGCTTCGGCGGAATGCGCTTCAAGGATCAGAAGGACGAGGACGCCTGCGCCGGCCTGGTCAGGGCCTGCCACGACGCGGGCGTCACCTATTTCGACACCGCGCCGGGCTACGGCGAGTCGGAACGCCTCATGGGCCTCGTCCTCGGCGAAATGCAGAAAACGCGGGCGGAAAAGCCGTTTTACGTCTCAACCAAGACGTTCGCCCAGGATCCGTCCAAGGTGCGGGAGGATCTCGAAACTTCGCTGAAACGCCTGCGGCTCCCCCACATCGATTTCTACCATCTGTGGTGCATCAGCAATGTCGACGATTATTTCAACCGCAAGGCCGCGCTCAAGGTGTTCGAACAGTTGAAGAGCGAAGGCCTGATCAAACACATCGTCGTCAGCACTCATGTCGAGGGAAGCGATGTCAAACGGATACTCGACGACTACCCGTTCGAAGGCGTGCTCTTGGGTTATTCGGCCATGAATTTCGCCTACCGGGATCAAGGCCTGACCGACGCGGCCAAGGCCAAGAAGGGCGTCGTCATCATGAACCCCTTGGGCGGCGGGCTTATTCCGCGGAATCCCGAGCGTTTCGAATTCGTCAAGTCGCGCCCGGAAGAGACGGTGGTCGAAGGCGCGCTCCGCTTTCTCCTGAACGATCCGCGCATCACCGTCGTCCTGGTCGGCATGTCCGATCTGAACGATCTCAAGGGCGCCTTGGCGGCGGTTGACGGGTTCAAGCCTCTCGGCGACGCGCAGGTGGACAGAATCCGCGCCGGCGTGAAGGAAGCATTCAACGAAATATGCACCGGCTGCGGCTATTGCGACGATTGTCCGGGCGAACTGCCCATTCCCAAACTGATGGACGCGTACAACCAGTTCATGCTGACCGGGGATCGCAAAAACATCACCAACCGCCTCCGCATGCACTGGCAGTTGCTGCCGGACGGCCACAACCTGGACAACTGCGTCGAATGCGGCAAATGCGAGGGGGAATGCACCCAGAAGTTGCCCATAATCAAACGGCTCAAGGAAATCCGTACCGAGGTGGACAACTGGGCGGCCGCCATGGCGGCGAAGAATAAAAAGGGGTAATGCCATGTCCGAGGTCAAGGGGTGCGTCGTCGATCTGAACCGGGGCAGGATGAAACTGGATTGCCGCCAGGGCATGACCCTGTTCGCGGCATTGCGGATGAACAAACTTTATCTGCCCACCGGCTGCGGCGCACGGGGTCTGTGCGGGCAATGCAAGGTCAAGCTGATCGGCGGCGAGGCAAACCTGATGACGGACAGCGAGGTCCGGCTCATTCCGGAGGACGATCGGGCGCAGGGCGTGCGGCTCGGCTGCCAGCTCAGGCTGTCGGGCGATTTGGCGGTGGAGCTGCCGGAATACGTGTTCGGCGCCAAACAGCACCAGGCCGTCGTGTCCGCCATCACCCCCCTCACCTACGATATCAAACGCTTTTCCCTCGCCCTTCCGCCCGGAGAGGGCGTTCCGCACCGCGCCGGCCAGTTCGTCAACGTGGCCGCCAAAATCCCGGGCGCCAATGTCCAGGCCATCCGCTGCTTTTCCTTCGCGACGCCGTCGTCGGTGGTCGATCGCGTCGATATCATCGTCAGGCTGAACCCGAAGGGCGTCATGACCAAGTTCATGTTCGACCAGTTGAAGGTCGGCGACACAGTCGCCGTTTTCGCCCCCTTCGGCGATTTCCACCTCCGGGACAGCGACAAGCCGTGCATCTGGATCGCCGGCGGTTCCGGCCTGTCGCCGTTCCTCGGCATGCTGCAGGATCTGATTGACAAGGGGAACCAAAAGCGCACGGTGCAACTGTTCTTCGGCGCGGTCAAGGCGAACGATTTGTATTATGTCGATGTGCTGAACGAGATCGCCGCCAAGCATCCCTGGTTCAGCTTCACTCCCGCCCTATCGGGCGAGGAGCGTTCCGACGCCTGCCGCGACTACGGCCTGATCACCGACGTGGTGGGCCGCCACATCGCCGACGCATCGGGCTGCCAGGGCTATTTGTGCGGTTCGCCCGGCATGATTGGCGCCTGCCTCAAGGTTCTGGCGGAAAAGGGCGCGCCGCGCGAGGAAATATTCTACGACAGATTCTGATTTTTTAATTCACAATTCACAATTCACGATTCACAATTCACAATTTATACTGCCAATGGGCAAGCCATCGTAATCACGCCGCGGCCGGTTTGCGGTTTAATTGTGAATCGTGAATCGTGAATTGTGAATTGGAAAAGGTCTTCCATGTCCAAAGACAATAAAGACGACCCGGTCTACATCTACGACACCACGCTCCGCGACGGCTCGCAGGGCGAAGGCGTCAACTTCGGCCTCGAGGACAAGCTGCGCATGGTGCGGGCGCTGGACGATTTGGGCGTCCAGTATATCGAGGGCGGCTGGCCCGGCTCCAACCCGAAGGATGTGGACTTTTTCAACGCGATGAAAGAGGTCAGGCTGAAACACGCCAGGCTGGTCGCCTTCGGATCGACCCGCCGCGCCGGCAACAAGGCCGACAAGGATCCCATCCTCGCCCAGCTTGTCGAAGCCAGGCCGCAGGCGGCCGCCATCGTCGGCAAATCGTGGGATCTCCACGTCAGGGACGCGCTCCGGGTCAGTTACGAAGAAAACCTGGACATGATCGGTTCGTCCATCCATTTCCTCCGGAAAGAGCTCGGGCAGGCGTTTTTCGACGCGGAACACTTTTTCGACGGGTTCAAGCGGAACCAGGACTATGCCCTCGCCTCGCTGGGCGCGGCGCTGGACGCCGGCGCCGACGCGGTCGTCCTCTGCGACACCAACGGCGGCGCCCTGGTGCACGAAATCACAGGCGTGGTCGATAGCGTGCGGGAGCGCTTCCCCAAGGCGCTCATCGGCATTCACTGCCACAACGACATCGGCATGGCGGTCGCCAACTCGGTGGAAGCGGTGCTGCACGGCGCCGGCATGGTGCAAGGCTGCCTGAACGGCTTCGGCGAGCGCACCGGCAACGCCGATCTCTGCTCCGTCATCCCGGTGCTGGAGCTCCGCTGCGGCCGGACCTGCCTCGGCGGGAATAACCTCAAGAAACTCACCAATTCAAGCCGTTTCGCCTACGAACTGGCCAATCTGTCCCGCCGCGATTTCCAGCCCTTCGTCGGCGCCAGCGCTTTCGCCCACAAGGGCGGCCTCCACGTTTCGGCCATGGCCCGGAACGATTTGACCTACGAAGCCTTCCCCCCGTCGGCGGTCGGCAACGAGCGGCGCATCCTCATTTCCGAACTGTCGGGCCGCGCCTCGGTCATCGCCCGCTACCCCGATCTCGCCAACCACAAGGACAAGCAGAAGGAAGTGCTGGACGAGGTGATGCGCCTGGAGCACGAGGGGTTCGCCTTCGAAAACGCCGACGCCTCGTTCGAGCTCCTGGTCATGCGCCTCCTCGGCATTTACGAACCCGCCTTCGATCTGCTCGGTTTCCGCGCTTCGTCCGAGGAGCGGAAAGGGAGCGTCTGCCTGTCGGAAGCGTCGGTCAAGCTGCAGATCGGCGAAGTTGAACTCCATACGGTCGCCGAAGGGCTGCATGGCCCGGTCGCCGCGCTCGATCAGGCGCTCCGCAAGGCGCTGCTCCACGTCTACCCGTTTTTCGACGATCTGCGCCTGACCGACTACCGCGTGCATATCGTCAACGCCCAGGCGGCCGCCGAGGCGAAGGTCCGCGTCGTCATCCAGTCCAGTGAAGGCAAGGATTTCTGGGGAACGGTCGGCGTGTCCGAGAACATCCTGAACGCGTCCTGCCAGGCGCTGGTGGAAAGCTACCAGTATCTCGTCCACCGTCACGGCGGGCGGAAGGCGGCGAGGAAACGCGACAGGCTGCACCAGATTTGACTTATTTCTTCGGCGGCGGGAACTTGTTTTCCGTGCCGTTCAGGATGCGGACGATGTTCTGCCGGTGGCGCGCGAAAAGCATGACGGCCAGCGCCGCCGACATGACGAAGAGCGGCAAATCGGCCCCGAACGCCTGCCGGCAGGCGAGAACGGCAACCACCAGCGCCACGCTGGCCACCAGCGAGCCCAAAGACAGGTAGCGGGACAGCGCCACGGTCAACACGAACACGGATATGGCGATCAGGAATGGCAGCCACATCAGGCCCGCCACTGCCCCGGCCGAAGTCGCCACCCCTTTTCCTCCCTTGAATTTGAGCCAGACCGGGAAATTGTGCCCGACCACGGCGCCGGCGGCGGCGATGATGCCCGGATACGGCGCCGGCAGGCCGGTTTCGATCCAGCCCGCGATCAGGCAGACCGGCAGCAGCCCTTTGAGAAAATCCAGGAGAAAGGTGGCGAATCCCCATTTGGCTCCGCACACGCGCCAGACATTGGTGGCGCCGATGTTTTTCGAACCGTAGAGGCGAACATCCTTCCCCGCCATGAATCCAAGCAACAGGCCGAAAGGCACCGAACCGGCCAGGTAGGACAAAACGAAAACCAGTATGGACACCAACTATTCCTCCACCGGCAGCGGCAGCGGGCGGAACGGATCCAGGAGTTCCTCCCCGAGACGGCCGGCTTCCAAAAGTATTTTCTCGAGTTTCGACGAGCAGATCGCGTAGGCGGCCAGCGATATCAGCGCCATCATCAGGCCGACCAGAAGGGAAATGAAGAAATTGTAGACCAGGGATCGCATCTCGAAGGACGATGCCATCGCCAGCCCGACATTGGGCCTCCCGGTCAGGTCGGCCACAAAGCGCATGGCGTTCAGCACCGCCCCGACCATGCCCAGCACCGGACCGGCGACGATGAGAACCTTGAACTGCATGACCCATTGCCGCCACACCAGTCCCTGAATGGCAAGTTCGCCCCGCATCGCCTCCGCCATGCGTTCGAACGAATAATCCGTTTTCTGGAGCGCGGCCGCGAACACCTGGCCGATGAGGCTTCCGGATTTCTCGCACACTTCGAGCGCTTTTTCGTATTCGCCGTTCGCCATCTCGTCCTGCACCTCGACCAGGAGACTTTCCGGTATCAGCTTGCCGATGCGCAAATGGTTCATCAAGTCCAGGCACATGGCGATGAGCACCACCATCAGCGTCAGCATGGCGAAGCCGACGACGTCCACCGAGCGGAATATTTCGGCGAAAAACTGCCCCCAGCCGTTGGGCGCGAAATCGGTTGCCATATAATCGTCGGCCCCGACCGCCACGCCCGCCAGTGCGGCGAATGCCGCCAGCGCGATAAATCCGATTAACCTTGCCACGATAAGTCCCCCGCTTTTGTGTGTAAGATTTCAGATTGTAGATTTAAGATTTATTCCCGCTAGAAACGTTATTGCGAGGAATAAATCTACAATCGTAAATCTTACATTCCCAATTGGCTATTCGAAATCCAGACCGATATCCACCGATCCCGCCCCATGGGTCAAGGCGCCGGCGGAAATGCGTTCGACGCCGGAGGCGGCGACGGCCGATACGGTGTCGATGGTTATGCCGCCGGACGCTTCCAGTTGCGGGCGTTTCAGATTCTTTTCCGCCGACACCCGATCGGTCAATTGCACCGCTTCGGCCAGCGCGGCCGGGCTCATGTTGTCCAGGAGAACATAATCCGGCTCCGCTGTGAGCGCGTCCGCGAGCTGTTCCAGCGTGTCCACCTCGATCATGATGGGGAGTGACGAGCGCTCGCGCGCCGCCCGCACCGCCTTGGCAGGGCCGCCGTAGGCGGAAAGGTGGTTGTCCTTGACCAGAATCATGTCGAACAGGCCCATGCGGTGGTTTTCGCCGCCGCCGGCGCGGACGGCCAGCTTGTCCAGCACCCGGTGGCCGGGATTGGTCTTGCGGGTGTCGTAGATTTTCGCGCGCGTTCCGGCGATCAAGTCGACGTAGGTCCGCGTCCGCGTCGCCACCGCGCACATGCGCTGCAGCAGGTTGAGGGCGATGCGCTCGCCCATCAGGATGACCGAAGCGTCCCCGGATATGCCCTGAAGGCTCTCCCCCTTGGCGAAGCGCTCGCCGTCCGTTTTGATCGCCTCGATTTTGACCGCGTCGGCGTTGTCGGCGAAGCGGGCGCCGAGGCGCGCGTACAGGCGCCGCGCCACTTCGCCCCCCGCCATCACCCCGTCCTGCCTGGCGACGAACCTGCCCGTTGCCTTGCCCGGATTGGGGAACAGCGCCCGGGTGGTGGCGTCGCCGCCGCCGACATCCTCGTCAATCGAAAGATCGAGCAGCCGATCGACCAATTGGAGCTGCTCGGGGGTGAACTGAATCGTTTCCGGCATCCATTCTCCTTCATTCATTTCAAGGTTGTAGATTGCAGATTTAACCGGGGTTTTGCACATTCGCAATTGGACCGCGCGGTGCAATCCCGTAGCGTATGTTTTGCCCACTGGACCCCGGCTCAACTTCCCGCCTTTCGCCCGGGTCAACGAGTGCGCGCCGGAATCCGGCGGGATTGACATGGACGGCAGGATAAACCTCCACTGCCGCACAGGCAAACCCCAGTTTGCAAAACCCCGGATTTAAGATTTATTGCCGGTCGGAACGCCTCTATACCCAAAGCGGATTGGTTTTGGGCAAACGTAAATCCCAAGCCAAAGCGCGTGCGATGGCTATGGGGTTAAATAACCGAAAACCATACGCGCTTTGGTATATAAGGAATAAATCCACAATC